>JAPTUI010000314.1 GCA_028067895.1 Pseudomonadota bacterium
GATCTCATTCGGCGGGCGCACGCGCGCGGCATCAAGATCTACCTCGGTACCCTGACGCCCTATCTCGGCTCCACCTACGAGCGGCCCGCAGGCGAGAAAGTCCGTCAGCAGGTAAACGCCTGGATCCGCAAGGGCCGGGGCTTCAATGGCGTGATCCACTTCGATGGGGCGTTGCGCGATCCGCGCCATCCGCACCACTACATCGGCGCCGATCAATGCGGTGATGATCTGCACCCCAACGACATCGGCTATCACATCATGGCGGAGACCGTTTACAACGAGCTGTTCGCGCCCGGGAAATCCCTGGCGCGCGACGCGACGCCGCCCCGCGGCTGGAACGCGGCGCAACGACATCCGCCGGCCACCGCGCGGGCGCGACGGCCGGCGTCTTCGCACCGGGCTCGGGAACCTGGGGGCCGATGAGAGACTGACATGCCGAACCAGACACTCGCTCTGCTGCACACCTCACCGGTGCTGACGCCGCTGTTCGCATCGCTCTGTGCGCGATGGCTGCCGGAAACGCGGATCTTCCATGTCGTCGACGAAAGCCTCATCAAGAATACGATTCAGGCCGGGCGTCTGGAGAAGGTGACGGTGCGGCGGCTTGCCGCGCTCGTGGGTTCCGCCTTCGATGCGGGCGCGGATGCCGTGCTGGTGACGTGCTCGTCGATCGGCCCGGCCGTCGAGGTGGCACGCCAACTGTACGATCAGCCTGTGCTGCGCGTCGACGAGCCGATGGCGCGCGATGCCGTCCGGCGGGGACACCGGATCGGCGTTCTGGCCACGCTGCGTACCACGCTCGAGCCGACTTCGGCGCTGGTGCGCAGCCAGGCGCGCGCAGCATCCCGACCGGTCGAGATCGTCGAGTGCCTGTGCGAAGGCGCATTCGAGGCGGTGCTCTGCGGGGACACCGCGACACATGATCGCCTGGTGAGCGAAGCACTCACCGAGAGGATGCGCGATGTCGACGCGATCGTACTGGCGCAGGCCTCCATGGCACGAGTGGTGGCGGCGCTCCCGCCGGGCGCCGTCAGGGCGCCGATACTCTCGAGTCCGGACTCGGGTGTTCGCCAGGTGCGCGAGGCCTTCGGTCTTAGGCCCGGCTGAATGGTCAAAAAGCGCTACGCCGTCGTCGGCCTGTTGAGTGTCGTTTCGGTCATCACCTTTCTCGACCGTATGGCCATCGCCGTATTGGGTCCGCGGATCCAGCACGACCTGGGGCTGACCCCGGAGGAATGGGGCTGGGTGCTCAGCGCCTACGTCGTCGCGTACGGACTTTTTGAGATCCCCTCCGGAGCCCTCGGCGATCGGCACGGACAACGGCGCGAGCTCTCGCGTATTGCGGCCTGGTGGTCGGCATTTACGGCGCTGACGGGTGTCTGCACGAGCTTCGTGCCGCTGGCCATCGTACGGTTCTGCTTTGGGATGGGCTCGGCGGGCGCCTATCCGAATGCCTCCGGCGTACTGTGGCGATGGTTGCCGGGACGGGAGCGCGCGCGGGGCCAGGGAGCGGTGTGGGCCGCAAGCCGTCTCGGCGGCGCGCTGGCGCCACTGCTGCTCGTGCCGCTGGCCGCGTGGGTCGGCTGGCGTCCGGTATTCTGGGTGCTTGCCGTCATCGGCGCGGCGTGGGCGCTCACCTGGTGGATGTGGTACCACGACCGCCCCGCCGAGCAACCGGGTATCCGCGGCGAAGAGCTTCGCGAGATCGGCTCCGGACATGGCGACGCGCACGGCGGGCGCGGCGCGTTGCGCCGGTTGCTCAAGCTGCGCCAGCTGTGGCTCATCGTGCTGGCCTACGGCTGCTATGGCTGCGGCAGCTGGTTCTATTTCAACTGGTTTCCAACCTGGATGGTGCACGCAGGCCGCTTTACGATGGCACAGATGGGCGTGTTCGCAGCCTTTCCGTTTCTGCTCGGAATCGGCAGCAATCTCATCGGCGGCGCTGTGTGCGATCGACTCGGCTTGGCAATTGGTCTGCGTAACGCCACACGTCTCATGGCCACCAGCTGTCTCATTATCGGTGCGGCCTTGCTCGGTGCCATGAGCCTCGTCACCAGCCAAACGGCCATCGTTGTCCTCGCGACCGCGGGATTTGCCACCATGGATTTGATGCTCCCGGCAGCATGGGCGATGTGCATGAGCATCGGCGGCAGTCATGGCGGTGCGGCAACTGGGGTGATGAACACAGCCGGCGAGGTCGGAGGCGTACTGTGCACCCTCGCGTTCGGTTACATCGCCGAAGCTACCGGCAACTACGAACTGCCGGTACGTGGCATTGCGCTCATGGTGCTGATTGCCGCTTTCGTCTTTTCTCGCGTCGATTGCACCGCTGGATTGGCCGACGAATCGAGTGCGCTCGATGCGCCTGCGCCGGGCTGAGTCCGGCAGAATCGCGCGGGACCGGGTTGCCGCGTCGCAACTCTACTGCCTTGAGCGAAAACGACCGCAACGTAAGAACCCACGCAAAAATGCCAGCGGAACGTCGCGCCGTCCGAGGAACCTGTTCGTGCCGCCGTTGCGAATCGCGATCCAGGAAGATTCGGCCGCCCGGATTTGCAATGGCTGCGGGTAATCCGGGAGTCAAACCATGATTCGAAAAGCCTTTGTGATGTCGATTAATCCGGGCGCCGAGGCTGAATACGTGCGACGGCACAGCGCAATTTGGCCCGAGTTGAAACGCGTCTTCAGGGCGCATGGAGTAACAGACTATTCCATATTCTTACTCCCCGGTCACACTCGGCTTTTCGCCTTGGCAGTGGTGGAAAGCGCGGCACAATGGGCTGCAATAGCAGAAACCCCGGAATGCATACGATGGTGGCAATACATGGCAGATCTCATGCCACACAAGAATTCAGGCGAACCCATCGTTACCGAGCTGAAAGAAGTATTTCTCCTGACATGACATCCAGATGCACGCTCGGCCAAAATACTCGAGCAATCCGCGCGGCCTCGACCACCGCCGCGGCTGCGGCGCTATACCAATAGTCCGGCACATATCACTCAACCGGGGGCTCCAGGGATCTCATGTGTAGAGTGCCTATTTTTATGGCAGTTATGGCCTGTGCAATCGGTCATGTGCTCGGTGCGGAGCCTGGGAAACGCGCAGCCGATTATCATCTCTCCGTCGACTGGACACGCCCATCTGGAGTTCTACAGACCGTACCGTCACTGCAGGTTGTCACGAACCCGCTGTTGCGTCCGGGATCTCCGCTGCGTGACTCGGCATTCCGGGCTCTTAAGAACTTGGGCGCGAACGACGTACGTTTTGTTCCGTGGTATCCATTTCCAAAACTTGCGGTTCCGGAACTGGCAGCTCCTCGAGATGGCAAGACATCATGGAATTTCTCGTTGATCGACCCGCTTGTGACCGAATTCTTTACGGCGACGCGCGGGCACCCCATCATCATGAACTTCAGTACCATACCGCAATGGATGTTTCGCCAGCGGCAGCCTGTCCGGTGTCCTGCAAACCCGGATCGGGAATGCGGAACCTATTCGCAGGCGCCGAGTGAGAGCCTTATCGACCCACAGGAGGTTGGGAAATACTTTGCGCGAATCGTCAGCTGGTATACCCGGGGCGGCTTCACCGACGAATATGGGCACTATCACTACTCCGGATATCATTTCAAGATTCCATACTGGGAAGTGCTCAACGAACCCGATGTGGAACACGGCTTTACCGCCGAGCAATATACCGCGGTGTACGACGCCATCGTCGCAGCAATTCACAAGGTCAGTCCAAAGACCAAGTTTGTCGGCCTGGCACTCGCTTTCGTGAATGCAAAATCTCTGCCTGTCTTCAAATACTTCCTTAATCCTCGAAATCACCGGCCCGGAACGCCGATCAACATGATCTCGATGCACTTCTATGCCCACCCTGGACGTTCGCATTCGATGGCCGAGTCGTTCTTCAATCAAGCGAATAAGTTTGTTGCGACGGCGCGCCGCATCGAGCGGCTTCGCAACCAATTGTCGCCGCAGACGCAATTGATTGCCGATGAGGTCGGTTCGCTCCTGCCGGAGCAGAACATTTCGAGGCATCGGCCGCCGATATCGAAGGTGTACTGGAACCTTTCCGGAGCGCTGTATGCATACGTTTACGTGAAACTTGCGCGGCTTGGCTTTACGGCGGTCAACGAGTCACAGCTGGTCGGTTATCCGACGGAATTTCCGGAGGTGTCGATGCTTGACTGGAGAGACGGAAAGCCCAATGCACGGTACTGGGTACTGGATCTGTTGCGGGACCAATTGACGATCGGTGATTCGATGTATCCGGCGCAGGCGGTGAGCGTTGGGAACCTAACGGCAAGGTCACCGGTCGTTGCGCAGGGCTACAAGTCCGCAACGGGCGTTCGCAAGATCTTGATCATCAATACAGGGGACAAGTCAATTCGGTTGACTCTAGGAGCTGAAGTGAAGGGCGGGCGACTCGAAGTCGTTGACGAATCTACCGAGGAGGGGTCGCCGAGGATCTCGAGACTTCGGTCCAATGGTGTGCCATTGGAGCCATTCGCGGTTGCCGTGGTGAGATTCCCCCGCGATTAGAGGCCGATGAGAAATCGGCGATTTGGAACTCGATGGGCAATGGAAATCGCGCCAAAACGGACTTTCGAAGCGCTAGCAATGCACCGGCAGAACCATCGGCCTCATTCGGTCCGTGATTGGAACGATATTTGGTATCGATCAGTGGTGAGTTTCTCTCCGGGCAACCGTGAGCGCGCCGACGGATTGCTGCTTGCGTGTACGCAATCGGGTGCGTCGGTGTGGTACGCGGCAATTGCCCACGACCATTGGAAGACGTGCGAGGCCAAGCGCAAGCGCGTGCTCGATGCGGCGGGCGGACGTCGCCGATTGAGCGCCTGGCAGCACAGAATGACGGTGCGGCGGATGACGCACCCTTCCGGCGGGTCGGTAAATTGCGCACGCACACCGCCCAAGGTCAGGAACGGGCGGTGACACCGTAACAGGGAATCCCGCGCGAGGCACTGCGCGAATTCCGGTTACCGGCCCCGCCTGACACGCTCGAAGAACCCGTCGGTGCCGACTTGTCCCCCTTTGAGAACCAATTCAAGCCCGTCGAGATCGGGGCGATTTTCGGCGTGCGCCTGACACAAAGGCGCACCGGGTTCCAGATTCCCCGCCCACGTGAGGGCGGAGATTCCGAGTTGCGCGACTGCGTGGCTCGAGGTATCGCCTCCGGCGAGCAGCACGCGGCGATTTTGGGGCGAAACCGCGAGAATCCGCACCAACAGCGCGCCCATCCAGCGGCCGAGTCGATCGCCCGACAGGGGGGTGCCGACCGTGGCTCGGCCCAACGCACTGTAGACGACAGTGCTGCGTCCGCGGCTCAGACTTTCCACGGCCTCCCGCGCCACGCTTGCGGTGAGTCGCGTCTCATCACCGTCGGCCCGCAGGATAGTTGGGTCGATTGCGATGCCGTGATACCCCTCGCGCAGTGCAATCTGGATCTGCCGTGCCGTGACCGGAGAACAGCTGCCGCTCATGACCAGCAGCGTATCGACCGGCCGAATGTCCGGCGGCACTGGTGATTCGGCTGGAATCAATGCAGCCTGCCGCCACGCCGCAAGCAGCGCATAGGTCAATCCGGAACTGCCGGCACAGAAGAGTGGCTGGGTTTGAGCCTGGCGCCACAAGAGTCGTCCGGTTCGCGCCAGATCGGATTTACTCACCCCGTCGAACAGCACAGCCTGATCGCCGGAGGCAATGCAGGCACCGAGCACGTCGCTGTCGGTACCCAGAGCCAGTGCCGGCAACTCCACCGCCCCGATGCGCAGCGCAGTCTGCGCCGCCAGATGCCGCCGCAGATCCGCCTCATGCATCGGTGTTACTGGATGGGACCGCATCGTCGGGTGGCGGTCTAACCGGTACACGTTGTCGCCAGCGGCGGCGAAGAGATTTCCGAACGCGACAAAACGGCCGAGATGCGGCGCGGCCACAACGATCGGAATGATCGGCCCGGGCACGGCTTCGCGCCCGATCTCGAGGGCGCGACCGATCGATCCAATCGCGGCTGAGCTGTCGAAGGTGGAACAGGTCTTATAGTGCAAAATCAGCGCGCCGAGCCCGGCAAGATGCCCAAAGATCCCCGGCAGCCGCTTGCTCATCCACTCGGGTGTGCGGCTGCGGCTTTCACCGGCGATGCCAATCGCCTGACAATCGGCAAATCGACGGCGTTGTGATTCACTCGGTACATCGACGAACAGCACGCTGCGCACCCCGGCCGCGGCCAGCGCTTCAAGCACGTCGGTCGAGCCGGTGAAGTCGTCGCCGTAGTAGGTGTAGATAAGTCTGGTCATCGCGCAGCTCTTGTGCAATGCCGCGATAGCCCCGCTGGGATCTCGCGCAGTGTTCCGGTGACGTTCAGTGGCGGAACGCCCGCAGCGCTTCGGCGAGCTCGCGGTGCTCGCAGGCGTATTCGTCGAGCCCAATGCCGGCAACGGCCGCCGTCCATGCCTGGCGCACGCTGCGCACGCCGGCGGCCGCGCCGCCCGGGTGTCCGATGATGCCCCCGCCGCAGGCGTGAATCAGCTCGACCGAGCCGAGCGCGCGCCACGTGTCCGGAGCCTGCAGCGCCGTCTGCCCC
>JAPTUI010000243.1 GCA_028067895.1 Pseudomonadota bacterium
CTCAGTGCGTCGCGGGCACCATGCGCAGCGCGAAGCGCACCGTCACCGGATTGCCCAGCCACTCGGTGGCGTGCCACTCGCCCTGGCCGATGCCGAACGCGAGCCGCTCGATGACGGTCTTGCCCTGGAGCTCACCGCCGCTGCGACCGAGCAGCCGCCAAGTGAACGGGACGGATACGGTGCGCGTGATCCCGCGCAGCGTCAGCGGCCCGGTAGCGATGTAGCCGCTCGGTGTCTTGTGCAGTTGCGTTGCCGTGAAGCGTGCCTGCGGGTAGCGTGCCACGTCGAAGAACTGCGCGCCCGCGAGCAGCGCGTTGCGCTGCGCATCGTGCGTATCGAACGAGCGCATGTCGATGACGACTTCGAGTGTCTTGGCGCGCGGATCGAACTGCACCGAGAACGACTTGAACACGCCGTGATTCGCCGCGCCGGCCTGGGTGAACGTGTAGGTGAGCGTGCTGTGCGCCGGGCTCGAGACGTAGTCGGGCCCGGGAGCGGCCGCGTGCGCCGCGCCGACTGCGGCCAGGGCGAAGGCGGACAGGGTGAGTCGAGCGAGCCGGGAAGTCAGCATCCGTTATTCCTTGCGGGTGAGGGCGGTGCCCGCGCCGGGCAGCATGCGCCGCAGCGTATCGTCCTTCAGGACGAAGTGATGTTTGAGGGCCGCTGCGATGTGCAGCACGAGGATCAGGCCGAGCGCGATCGCGAGCAGCACGTGCGTGCGCACCATTGCGTGATAGAGCGCCGCGTTGCGTCCCACCAGGTTCGGCAGCTGGAGCAGATTGAACCAGCTGACCGGGAAGCCCCGTGCCGAGGACATGATCCAGCCGGTGAGCGGCAGCGCGATCACCAGGACATACAGCCCGGTGTGGGTGATGCGCGCGAGCACGCGCTCATGGGGCTTGAGAGTGTCGGGCAGCGCGGGCGTCGGGTTCAGCGCCCGCCACGCGAGGCGCACCAGCATCAGGGCGAGCAGGGTGATGCCGAGTGACTTGTGACGCGCCAGCGTGGCCAGCTTGGTCATGCTGAGCGGCAGTTCGGTGCCGATCAGGCCAAGCGCGATCTGTACCCCGATCAGCGCGGCGATCAGCCAGTGGAACAGTTGGGAGAGCGCCCCCCAGCGGGCGCGCGTGTTTCGCAGCATCACCCCGCTAGCTTAGAGCAGCCGGCGTGCCGTGGGGAGGGGTTACACCGATGTGTCCCGGGCTGGCGCCGTGGTGTGCAGTGCGAACTCGACCTGGGTCCAACCCTGGCAGTGCCGCGCGATCTGTGCGGCGAGCACCGCGGCGTGTGCCGGCCGCGCGTTCAGCGCCGGCACGTATTCGAACCGTTCGCCGCCGGCGCTCATGAATGCGGCCCGGTTCTCGACGTCTATTTCCTCGAGCGTCTCCAGGCAATCGACCGCAAACCCGGGGCAGATGACGGTCACGTCCCTGATGCCCCGTGCCGGCATGCCCGCCAGCGTCTCGAGGGTGTAGGGACGCAGCCACTCGGTGGGCCCGAAGCGCGATTGGAACGTGACGGTCCACTCGCCCTCCTTCAGCAGCAGTTCCTCGGCGAGCAGCCGTGCGGTCTTCTGACACTTGCAGAAATACGGGTCACCCTGGTGAAAGTAGCGCTCGGGAATGCCGTGAAAGGAAATGACCAGATGGCCCGTGCGCCCGTGCGCCTCCCAGTGCTGCGCGACGCTTTCACGCAATGCCTCGATGTACTGCGGCTGATCGTGGTACTCGCCGATGAAGCGCAGCTCAGGCAGCCAGCGCCACCCGGCCAGCTCGGCGTTGACCTGGTCGTAGACCGCGCCGGTGGTGGCGCCGCAGTACTGCGGGAACAGCGGCAGCACCAGGATGCGTCGCGCGCCGGCGGCGCGCAGCCGCTGCAGGGATTCGGACACGCTCGGGGTGCCGTAGAGCATGGCGAACTCGAGCGAGAACGGCGCCATCATGCGCTGCGCGAGCAGACTCGCAAGCCCGCCGCGCAGCTGCTCGGACAGCTCGCGCAGCGGTGAGCCTTCCTCCGACCAGATCTTGCGGTACTTCGGCGCGATGCGCCGCGGACGCAGCGGCAGAATGAATCCATAGAGGATCGGCAGCCACAGCGGCCGCGGCATTTCCACGACCCGCCGATCCCCGAGCATGCGCGCGAGGAAGCGCCGCACGTCACGCGGTGCGGGTGAGTCGGGGGTGCCGAAATTGACCGCGAGAATGCCGATGCGCTCGGCCGTCTCGCGGTGAAAGTCCGCAGAACTGTGATAGCGCATAGTGTGCACCATACCGCAGCGAAACAGCCTGCAACCAGTGCGGCTGCGGCAAATCCCTACCCTGCTCGCCTCCCCGGCCCAGGGCTGGGGAGCGCGGGCTCACACGGCCGAGCGCTCCTCGCCCTGCAGGTGCTGTTCGAGGAACTGGAGCGTCCGGCTGCGCGCCAAGGCGGCGGCCGCGGCGTCGTAGGACGCTCGCAGGTCGCAATTGAAGCCGTGGCCGGCCCCCGGGTAGACGTGGAAGATGCCGCCTGGATCGCGCTGGCGCATCGGTTCGAGTTCGGCGAGCGGAATGCTCTTGTCCTCGGCACCGAAGTGATATAGCACCGGACAGTGCGGCGCCTTGCCGGCATCCTGGGCCCGACCGTAATACACGACCGCGCAGTCGACCGGCAGCAGGCAGGCGGCCCGGTACGCCTGCGCGCCGCCCCAGCAGTACCCGACGGTGCCGACGCGTCCGGAATGCTTGACCACGGCGATCGCCGCAGCCAAATCCTTCAACGTCTGCTCCGGCTGCAGTTGCTGCATGTAGCCGCGGCCCTCCTCGATCTCCGGCGCGCTGTAGCCGAGCTCGATCCCGCGGCGGATCCGATCGAACATGCACGGCGCAATCGCCGTGTAGCCCGCGGCGGCGAATCCGTCGGTCACCGCGCGGATGTGCGCGTTGACCCCGAAAATCTCCTGAATGACGACGACCGCCCCGCGGGCGGCGCCCGGCGGAGCGGCCAGATAGGCCTGGAACTGGTGCCCGTCACGGGCCATCAGTGTGGTGAGTTCGCCCATAAAACGCTCTACTTTCAAGTCGTTCAGGCTGCACCTGGACGGCGCAGGATATCGCGCGTACCGGACCCGGGAAAGCCGCTCGAGCGGCCCGCCGGCGCCGCTTGGCCCGGCGCGCGCGGCCCATGATAGCCTAGGAGGCGGATCGGGACGCGAAGCGTCCCGAGGGAGGGGTTCATGCTGGTCGGCTCAGCCGTGCGGCGCGTCGCCATCGTCGGCGGTGTGCGCATTCCGTTTGCCAGGGCCTATAGCGCATACGCGAGCGTGGGCAACCCGGACATGCTCACCGCGGTGCTCCGTGCCCTGGTGCAGCGCTGCCGGCTCGAGGGCGAGCGGTTGGGCGAAGTCGCCGCCGGCGCGGTCCTGAAACACTCCAGAGACTTCAACCTCACGCGCGAGAGCGTCCTGTCGAGCGGACTCGATCCGCAGACCCCGGGCCTCGATCTGCAGCGCGCCTGCGGCACCAGCCTCGAGGCGGCGATCGCGATCGGCAACAAGATCGCCCTCGGGCAAATCGACTGCGGCATTGCCGCCGGCGTCGATACGATCAGTGATCCGCCCGTCGTCTATTCGCGCGACTACCAGCGGCTGCTGCTCGCCAGTTACCGTGGCAGGACTACCGGTGAGCGCCTCGCTCCGTGGCTCGGGCTGCGGCCGCGGCATTTCAGGCCCGTGTTTCCCACGGTCGCCGAGCCCCGCACGGGCCTGTCGATGGGCGAGAGCACCGAGCTGATGGTGCAGCGCTGGCGCATCGGGCGCGAGGCGCAGGATCAACTCGCCTACGAGAGTCACCGCAAGGCGGCCGCGGCGTGGCGCGAGGGGTTCTATGACGATCTGGTCGAGCCCTACCTGGGACTTGCGGCCGACAACAACGTGCGCCCGGACACCTCGCTCGAAAAACTCGCCAAGCTGCGGCCGAGCTTCGATGTGCGCGACGGCACCCTGACGGCGGGCAACAGTACGCCGCTCACCGATGGCGCGAGCGCCGTGCTGCTTGCCTCCGAGGCGTGGGCCGAGCGGCACCGGCTGCCGGTGCTCGCCTACCTGTCGTACGGCAAGGTGTGGGCGGTGGACTTCGCGAGCGGACACGAGGGGCTGCTGATGGCGCCGGCGTATGCGGTCCCGGCCATGCTGCGCGACGCCCGTCTGACCTTGCAGGATTTCGATTACTACGAGATTCACGAGGCGTTCGCGGCCCAGGTGCTCTGTACGCTCGCGGCGTGGGAGTCGGCCGAGTTCTGCCGCGAGCGCCTTGGTCTCGATGCGCCGCTCGGCGCCATCGAGCGGGCGCGGCTGAACGTCAAGGGCGGCAGCGTCGCGATCGGCCATCCGTTCGCGGCCACCGGCACGCGCATCCTGGCGACGCTGGCGAAGCTCCTGGCCGGCGACTCGGCGGCCCGGCGCGGCCTGATCTCGGTGTGTACCGCCGGTGGCATGGGCGTCACGGCGATCGTGCAGAAGTAACGGGTGCGGGAGCGCTGCCCGGAGGCGCGCCCGCAGAAACAAACACAGACGTGCAGTAGCACGCGGGGAGGAGGAGTGCGCAAGAGCGCAGCGCGGGCAGTGCGCCCGTGACGCTGCGCCAGCGCGCGGCTGCCGCGCCGGATCTGCCGGTGCAGCCGCCGGCGCGCGGGAGGATTCAAACCGGTCATCCACCGAGCAAGCTGTCGGAGAGAGCGCTATGAGCCCTGGCATCTTCGAGGACAGCAGGACGCTGCGCGATGAACTCGCGGTCTTATTGGGGGAAATGCCGCTGTTCAGCGGCCTTGCACCTGCGCTCCTCGGCGCCATCGCGGCGGCCGCCGAGTGGCTGTCGCTGCCCGGCGGTGCGGTGCTGTTCTCCGTCGGCGAGCCGGCCGATGCGCTGTACGTGGTGCTCAGCGGCAGCCTCGCGGTGCTGACCGCTGGCGGGCGCGCTCAGGGCCGCTTTCTCGCCCGGCTTGCCGCCGGGGACACGGTCGGGGAAATGGGGCTGATCTCAGGTCATCCGCGCACGGCCAACGTCGTGGCGCTGCGCAACACGGAGCTGGCGCGCATTTCCGCGCGAGCATTCAACGAAGTACTGCGACGCGAGCCGGAGGCCATGTGGCGCATTGCGCAGCTGATGGTCAATCGGCTGGAGCGCATGGATAGCCCGCCGCCGCGCGCACATGTGCGCGGCGCCTGCACCTTCACGGTTTTGCCGCAGAGTCTGGAGGTCGACTTCGCCGGCTTCTCCACCGGGCTGGTCAATGCGCTCGGTCGGTTCGGACGCACCGAGCTGGTCTGGAACGCGCGCGGCGCGACGCACACCAGCCAATGGTTCAACAACATCGAGTCGTCCAACGATTTCGTGGTCTACGTTGCCGAGCCGACACCGAACCGCTGGACCAAGCTTTGCGAGCGTCAGGCCGACGCGCTGCTGCTGCTGGCGCGCGCCGAGAGTCCCGCCGGCAGCTGGGCCGCGCTGCGTTGGCCGCACGATCACAGCCTCACCCCGCAGCGCTGGGAGCTGGTGCTCGCGCATGACAGCGGCATCGAGACCGGGGCGGCGGGGCGCTGGCTGACGAACCTGCCGGAGATTCCGCACCATCACGTGCAGTCGGCAGCCGACTACGGGCGCCTGGCGCGCATGCTCACGGGGCGTGCCGTCGGACTGGTGCTCTCGGGGGGCGGGGCGCGGGGCTTCGCCCACATTGGCGCCATCAAGGCGCTCTCCGAGGCGGGCATTCCGGTCGACCTGCTGGGCGGCACCAGCATGGGCGCGATCCTGGCCGCCGGCGTCGCGGCGCGCTGGAACCTCGAGGACATAACCGAGCGCTTTCGTCACTATTTCGTGGATTCGCGACCGTTGCGCGATTACACGCTGCCGTTCGTCTCGCTGGTCTCGGGCCACAAAGTCAGCCGCCTGCTGTTTGAAGCATTCGGCGAGACAGCGATCGAGGATCTGCCGCTCGCGTATTTCTGTGTTTCAGCGAATCTGACCTCCGGGCATACGCACGTGCACCGGCGTGGGGAGTTGTGGCGCGCGCTGCGCGCCTCGGTGTCGGTGCCGGGCGTGCTGCCGCCGGTGGTGCAGGACGGAGAGGTGCTGGTCGACGGCGGGGCGATGAACAATCTGCCGGTGGACATCATGCTCGAGCTCGGCCGCGGTCCGGTGATCGGCTGCGATGCGGGCGCGGACCGGGCGTTCGCCACTCAGGGCGGTGAGATCGACGTGCCGCTGCCCTGGCAGATCATGCGCTGGATCAAGGCGCGCCGGCAGTTGCCGAACATTTTTCAGATCCTCTGGCGCACCGGGATGGTCAACAGCTCGACGCAGACGGCCGCGCAACGGGAGCGGACCGATCTACTCCTGCGCCCGCCGCTCGCCGCCATCGACATGCTCAACTGGCGGGCCTTCGATCAGGCCGTGCAGGCCGGCTACGAATACACCCTGCGGCGCATCGATGAGCTGCCGGAGGACTCGCCGCTGTGGCGCAGTGCCGGACCGGCTTCGCGCTAGGCGGCCGCCGGCGGCGAGGGCCGGGCTTGCCGGCGCACGCCGGGAGCTGTATGTTTATACAATCTCGCGGACAAGATCG
>JAPTUI010000256.1 GCA_028067895.1 Pseudomonadota bacterium
GCCCACCGTCTCCGAGAGCGTCGGGTGCGGGTGGATGGTGAGCCCGACGTCAGCCGCATCGCAGCCCATCTCGATCGCGAGCGCCACCTCGCTGATCAGCTCACCGGCGTTGGTCCCGACGATACCGCCACCGAGCACCCGGCGGGTATCCGGATCAAACAGCAGCTTGGTGAACCCCTCGTCGCGCCCGATGGAAAGTGATCGGCCGCTCGCAGCCCAGGGAAACACGGCTTTCTCGAACTTCGCGCCGCGGGCTTTGGCGTCGAGCTCGGTAAGTCCCACCCACGCAATCTCCGGATCGGTGTAGGCCACCGACGGGATGACGCGGGCATCGAACGCGCTCTTGTGGCCGGCCGCCACTTCGGCCGCGACCTTCGCCTCGTGCACCGCCTTGTGCGCAAGCATGGGCTGACCGACGATGTCGCCGATGGCGAAGATGTGCGGCACGTTGGTGCGCATCTGTTTGTCGACCGCAATGAAGCCTCGGTCCGAGACGTTCACGCCGGCAGCCCGCGCTCCGATGCGCGCGCCGTTCGGTGACCGTCCGACCGCCACGAGCACGCGATCGTAGAGCGACGGCTCGGGAGCCTTCTCGCCCTCGAATGTCACGCGCAGACCGTCTTTGAGTGCTTCGACGCGCGTCACCTTGGTGCCAAGCAGAACCTGCTCGTAGCGGGCCCGGATGCGCTTCTCGAGCGGCCGCACCAGATCCGCATCACAACCGGGGATCAACTGCGGGGTCAGCTCGACGACGCTCACGCGGGTGCCGAGCGCCTGATAGACGCAGGACATCTCCAATCCGATGATGCCCCCGCCGATCACCAGCATCGGCCCCTGGAACGGCTCGATCTCAAGCGCGCCGGTGGAGTCGATCAGGCGCGGGTCGTCGGGCAATCCCGGTAACCGCACCGACTCGGATCCGGCAGCGATGATGCATTGCTCGAAGCGGATGCGCTCGGTGCCGGTCTCACCGCGCACTTCGATGACGTTCGGCCCGAGGAACGTGCCGACGCCCTGCAGCACCTCGACCTTGCGCTGCTTGGCGAGCATCGTCAGTCCGCCGGTGAGCTTTTTCACGACGGAGTTCTTCCACTCGCGCAGCTTCGCCCGGTCGATCTTGGGCGCACCGAACGAGATGCCGTGCGCGGCCATCTCGGCGGTCTCCTCAATCACTCTGGCCGCGTGCAGCAGCGCCTTGGAGGGAATGCAGCCGACATTCAGGCAGACCCCGCCGAGGGTGTTCCAGCGCTCGACCAGCGTCACCTTCAGCCCCAGGTCGGCGGCGCGGAAGGCGGCCGAATAGCCGCCCGGACCGGAGCCGAGCACCACGAGTTGCGTCGAGCGGTCGAAGCCGCTCTCCGCATCGCGTGCAGCCGACGCGGAACTCGTCGGCGCAGGGGGCGGGGCCGGAGCGGGAGCCGCAGTCGGCGCAGGTACGCTCGCCGCCGCCGCAGCGGCCTGCAGACGCAGGATCGGTGTGCCCTTGGAAACCTTGTCGCCGGCCTTGACCAGCACTTCGCCGATCACACCGGCAGCGGTCGACGGCACGTCCATCGAGGCCTTGTCCGTCTCGAGGGTCAGCAGCGGCGTGTCAATTTCGATGTGCTCGCCGGTCTTGACCAGCACCTCGACGACGGACACCTCGGTGAAGTTACCGAGATCCGGAACCGTCAGCTCCACTGAACTCACGGCACGGCCTCGATCAACGCGTGCGGGTTGGCGAGCGTCTCGGCCAGGAAACTCGTGAAGCGAGCCGCGGCCGCCCCATCGATGACGCGGTGATCATAAGAGAGCGACAGCGGCAGCATCAAGCGGGGCACGAACTGCCCGTCGCGGTACACCGGCTTGTGAGCCGAGCGCGACACGCCGAGGATGGCGACCTCGGGGGCGTTGATGATCGGAGTGAAGGCGGTGCCGCCGATACCCCCGAGACTCGAGATGGTGAAGCAGCCGCCCTGCATCTGCTGCGCCGAGAGCTTGCCGGCGCGCGCCGCCGCGGACAGTTCCCCGAGCTGACGGGCCACCTCGTAGATGTCCTTGTGGTCCGCCCCGTGCAGCACCGGCACCATCAGGCCGTTCGGTGTATCGGCCGCGAAGCCGATGTTCACGTACTTCTTCAGGACCAGGTTCGCACCGGAGACATCCAGCGAAGCGTTGAACGTCGGGAACGCCTGCAGTGCCTTGACGCAGGCGCGGACGATGAACGCAAGCGGTGTGAGTTTGATGCCCTGCGCCGCCGCAGCGTCCTTGAGCTGGGTGCGCAGCGCCTCGAGTTCCGTGATGTCCGCGTCGTCGAACTGTGTCACGTGTGGCACGTTGACCCAGCTGGCATGCAGCCGCGGCCCGGAGATGCGCTGGATACGCGAGAGCGGCTGGGTCTCAACCGGACCGAAGGCCGCGAAATCCACCGCCGGCACGGCCGGCAGCGCACCTGCGCTGCCTGCGCCAGAGCCCGACATTGCGCCTTTGACGAACGCTTTGACGTCTTCGTGGGTGATGCGTCCTTTGACGCCGCTGCCCTTGACGCGCGTCAGATCGACGCCGAGCTCCCGAGCAAACTTGCGGACGCTCGGGCCCGCGTACGCGCGCGAGAAACCCGGCTCGTTGATGGGGGGCAGCTCTGCCGGTGCGCCCGGAGCAGCGGTCGGTGCCGGTGCGGGGGCAGTGGCAGGCGCGGGTGCCGGTGCGGGCGCGGGTGCCGGTGCCGGTGCCGGTGCGGGTGCCGGTGCCGGTGCGGGTGCCGGTGCCGGTGCCGGTGCCGGCGCGGCAGCAGCGCCCGCGGTGCGCACCGTCGCCACCACATCGCCCGCCGACACGGTACCGCCTTTGGCGACATGCAGCTTCTCGATCACACCGGCGACGTTCGAAGGCACATCCATAGTGGCCTTCTCGGTTTCGAGCGTGACCAATGGCGCCTCGGACTCGATGCGCTCGCCAGGCTTGACCAGGACGTCGATGACGGCGACGTCTTTGAAATTGCCCATGTCGGGCACACGCACTTCAACGAGGCTCTCTGCCGCGCTCATCGCGATTTCGCCTTCAATTTCAGACTTTCCAGGGAACCGGCTTCTCGCCGCTCACGCCGAGCTTGTCCATCGCACCGCTCACCATCGACGGCTCGATCTTGCCGTCATCGGCGAGCGCCTTGAGCGTCGCGATCACGATGTACTTGCTGTCGACTTCGAAGTGCTCACGCAACGCCGCGCGCGAGTCCGACCGACCGTAGCCGTCGGTCCCGAGACTGACGTAGCGGCCGGGAATCCACTCGCGGATCTGATCGGGCACGGCGCGCACGTAGTCGGTCGCCGCGACGAACGGTCCCTTGGCCTGCGCGAAGCACTCGCTGACGTACGAGGCGCGGGCCGTCTCGGCCGGGTGCAGCATGTTCCAGCGCTCGCACTCGAGGGCCTCGCGGCGCAGCTCGCTGAAACTGGTCACCGAGAACACATCGGCACGCACGCCGTAGTCGTTCTCGAGCTGCGCGGCGGCGGCGAGGACCTCGCGCAGGATGGTGCCCGAGCCGAGCAGCGTAGCGCGCAGCTTCCCGCCCTTGCTGGCGGCCTGCAGCCGGTAGGCACCCTTGAGAATCCCCGCCTCGGCACCCTTCGGGAGCGCCGGCTGCGGGTAGTTCTCGTTCATCGTGGTGATGTAGTAGAAAACGTTCTCCTGCTCGGCGTACATCCGCCGCATCCCGTCCTGGATGATCACGGCGAGTTCGTAGCCGTAGGCCGGGTCGTACGCGATGCAGTTCGGCACGGTGGTCGCCACCAGCTGGCTGTGCCCGTCCTGGTGCTGCAGGCCCTCGCCGGCGAGCGTGGTGCGTCCGGCGGTCGCGCCGATCAAGAAGCCGCGCACCTGTTGGTCACCGGCCGCCCAGATGAAGTCCCCGACGCGCTGGAAGCCGAACATCGAGTAGAAGACGTAGAACGGCACCATGTTGATGCCGTGGTTGCTGTAGGCGGTGCCGGCGGCGATCCACGAGCACAGCGCCCCGGCCTCGTTGATGCCTTCCTCAATGATCTGGCCCTTCTTGTCCTCGCGGTAGGACATGAGGGTGTCGGCATCCTGCGGGGTGTAGAGCTGACCGACCGAGGAGTAGATGCCGATCTGACGGAACAGGCCCTCCATGCCGAAGGTGCGCGCCTCATCCGGCACGATCGGCACGACGTTCTTGCCGATCTCCTTGTCCTTCAGCAGCGCGGTGAGAATGCGCACGAAGGCCATCGTGGTCGAGATCTCCCGCTCACCGGTGCCCTCGAGCACCTGCGCGAACGCCTCGAGCGGCGGCACGGCGAGCGGCGGCGCTTCGCGGCGGCGCGCCGGCAGCGAGCCGCCGAGGTGCGTGCGCTGCGCACGCATGTACCGGGCCTCTTCGGAATCCTCCGGCGGCTTGCGGAACGGCAACCGCGCAATCTCCTCATCGGAGATCGGAATGTGGAATCGGTCGCGGAAGGCGCGCAGATCCTCCTCGGAGAGCTTCTTCTGCTGGTGCGCGACCATCTGGCCCTCACCGCCCTTGCCGAGTCCGAAACCCTTGACCGTCTTGGCGAGGATCACCGTCGGCTGGCCCTTGTGGGCCATCGCCGCGGAGTAGGCCGCGAACACCTTGCGCGCATCGTGCCCGCCGCGGTTCAGGCGCCAGATCTCCTCATCGGACATGTTGGCGACCATGGCGCGCAGCTCCGGGTACTTACCGAAGAAGTGCTCGCGCGTGTAGGCGCCGCCCTTGGCCTTGAAGTTCTGGTACTCGCCGTCGACGCACTCCTCCATCAGCCGGCGCAGCAGGCCCTGCGTGTCGCGTGCAAACAGCGGATCCCAGCGCGAGCCCCACAGCACCTTGATGACGTTCCAGCCGGCGCCGAGGAAAGCCGCTTCGAGTTCCTGGATGATCTTGCCGTTGCCACGCACCGGCCCGTCGAGGCGCTGCAGATTGCAGTTGATGACGAACACCAGGTTGTCCAGGCCCTCGCGTACCGGCATCGTGAGCGCGCCCATCGACTCCGGCTCGTCCATCTCCCCGTCGCCGAGGAAGGCCCAGACCTTGCGATCCGAAGGTGTCGCCAGACCGCGGTGCTCGAGGTAGCGGATGAAGCGCGCCTGGAAGATCGCCTGCATCGGCCCGAGCCCCATCGAGACCGTCGGGAACTGCCAGAAGTCAGGCATCAGCCACGGATGCGGATAGGACGAGAGTCCCTGACCAGGACCGCCGGCCTCCTGGCGGAAATGGTGCAGCTGACTCTCGCTCAGGCGCCCCTCGAGATAGGCTCGGGCATAGATGCCCGGGGAGGAGTGGCCCTGGAAGAACACCAGATCGCCGGGATGCTCGGCGCTCGCGGCGCGCCAGAAGTGATTGAAACCCACCTCGTAGAGCGTCGCGGAGGAGGCGTAGCTCGCCAGGTGTCCGCCGTACTCGGAGGACTTGCGGTTGGCGGCGACCACCATGGCGAGCGCATTCCAGCGGATGTACGCCTCGATGCGCTTCTCCAGCTCGCGGTTGCCCGGATACACCGGCTCGCGTCCCGGCGGGATGCTGTTGACGTAGGCCGTATTGGCCTTGAACGGCAGGTATGCGCCGCTGCGCCGCGAGTAGTCGATGAGCCGGTCGAGCAGGTAGTGCGCCCGCAGAGGTCCGTGGGTCTTCAGCACCGAGTCGATCGACTCGAGCCACTCCTGTGTTTCAACCGGATCGATGTCGGTGAGTTTTGGCGGTTCGGTCATGCAGTCTCACACTCGGCCGCACGACGCCGAAGCGCGCGCAGCCCAAGGGGTAGAATTCCTAGACATTCCCCGCGCGGTGCGGTGGCGCCCCCTCGAACCTACGACGCATACACCCGATGCGAAAGGCCTCGGCCGAATGGAGTAGGATGCGCCGCCAGCATCCCCTGCGAGCGAAAGTCGCCTGTCAATGAGCCGCGCAATAATCCGGGTTTCATCCGCGATGGTCAAGCAAGGCGGCCGCACTCGCGCCGCGGCGCGCGGGCCTGTTGCGCTGCTGCCGGCCTCGCTCGGCCCGAAAATCGTGCGCTCGCGCACACTCGGGGAACTCGACACCCTACTTGTGGCGATGCCCGCGTCTGCCGGAAGAGAGAGTCTCGCCGCACTGCCCGAGGCCGAGCGCTGGCGAGGACTGCTCGAGCGCGAGGCGCCCCAGCCGCTCAGTGTGCGCACCACGACGCTCGCGAACCGGCGTCAGACGCAGGCCGTGCTCGGATTCCTGCCCGACGCGCCGAGCATGTTCGAGCGCCTGCAGCTCGCCGGGCGGATGCTCAAGAGTGCCGCGGCGCGAACGCCGCGCGCGGTGGGCCTCGTTGCGCTCGGTGCGAGCGCGGCGCGCGCCGCGGGGCTCGAGGCGCTGCTCGCCGCGACCCTCGCCGAGCATTTCCCGCTGCCGAGCTTCAAGAGCGCGGCCGCGGCGGCCGCGGCGCTCGAGCGCATCGTGTTGCCAGCCGACCCGCCGCTCGACACCCGCTACGCCAAGATCTGTGCCGACGGCACCAACCTCGCCCGCTGGCTGACCGCGCTGCCGCCCAACATGCTCGATGCGCGCGGCTACCGCCGCGTGCTCGGCGAGCTCGCCCGGCG
>JAPTUI010000325.1 GCA_028067895.1 Pseudomonadota bacterium
GCTGAGTGTGCGGCCCATAGGACCGGCGAGCGCAGCGCCGTGCTCGATCGCATGCCGCCCTCCCGACCAGTCCGCCGTGCCTTAGCCGGCGCGGCGGACCGGTTCCTGCCGGCCGGGCGCCTCAGAGCAGCCGCCGACCGGCGGCGCTCGCGGCCTGCAGCCGCTTCTCGCCCTGCTGCGCCTGCTGTTCCAGTGTGTTGAAGGCGGCGATCTGCGCCGGATCCGGTGCCCGGTAGTCGAGCCCGATGCTCGACTGCAGGTAGGCGAGGAAGCTGCGCAGGCGCATGTTGTGCATGACGTCCCCTTCGCTGGAGCGCACGTGACGCTGCACCACGGCGTGCACCGCATCATGCAGCGCCTTCATCGCCGGGGCTGCGGCCGCGGCGCTGAGCTTGTGCTCGGCCACGGCCTTGGCCAGCTGCCGGCGCAGCAGGATCGCCGCGTTGATGTCCTGGTCGAGCACGTCCACGCTGCGGTGCAGCGCGAGCTGCAGTGCCAAGTGTTGCTCGAGGATGGCCGGCGTGGTGTGCACGCGCGGATCGAGTTTCACGTCGAACGACTGGCGGTACACCTGATTCCCGTAGTGCAGCACCACGGTGTAACGGCCCGGATTGACGAGGGGTCCGCGTGCACTCCCCGAGAGTCCGTCTGTGACCTCCGGGGGCTCCCAGCCGATAACCTCCGTGGCGCGCGCATAGCGCAGATCCCACTGGAAGCGATTCAAGCCGGGCGTTACGGCCGTCATTTTCTGCAGCGCCAGATGTCTGGCCTGCGAGGGCTGCAGGTTGTCACGCACCGTGGCAGGCAGCCTCCGGGTGTGCTTGCGCTTCAGGTGCAGCGTGTAGTGCGCGATCGGCTCACCGTGGGCATCCAGAAACGCCACGCTGACCGGAGTCTGCCCGTGATACCCGGTCGGGAGGTGGAAGAACACCGTCGCACCGAAGGGCGGATTCATGCCCACCGACTCGCGGTGCTCGGCGCCGAAGTCCTGGCCGTAGGCGTGCGTCAGCCACGCAGTTTCTGGCGCGTACAGGCGCGTTGCGGCGCCCGACGGCGGTGCCGAGTGCGTCATCTGTTCGAGCAGCGGTACGTCATCAAGGATCCAGAACGAGCGGCCGTGGGTCGCGGCGACCAGTTCGCCTTCGCGCGGGTCGAAGGCGAGATCACGCACCTGAACGTGCGGTAGGTTGACTGCGAGTGAAGTCCAGTGAGCGCCGCCGTCGAGACTGGCATACACGGTGTTTCCGGTGCCGAGTACGAGCAGTTGCGGGTCCACCGGATCCTGCTTCACGACGAACACGTATTGATCGTTGGGCAATCCCTGGGTGAGTGTCGTCCAGTGGTGCCCATAGTCCGTCGTTTTGAACACGTACGGATGGTAGTCATCCCACATGTAACGCGACGCGCTGAGGTAGGCCGTTCCGGGCGCGAGGTGAGAGGGCTCGATCGAGGTGATTTCGGCCCAGCGGGTGAGCTGCGGCGGGGTGACTAGCTGCCAATGCTTGCCGCCATCGACGGTGACGTGCACCAGACCGTCCTGCGAGCCGGCCCAGATCACATGGGCATTCAGGCGTGAGACGGCGAGCGCCGAGATGTCCGGGAACACTTCCGCGCCGGTCTGATCGAGGTTGATCGGTCCACCCGGCGGGCCTTCGGTCGCTGGGTCGTTGCGCGTCAGGTCCGGGCTGATCACCTTCCAGGTACGTCCGTGATCGTGGCTGACCATGACGTACTGCGAGGCAAGGAGCAGCTCGTGCGGGTCGTCCGGGGAGAAGAAGATCGGATGCGTCCAGCCGAAGCGGTATGGCATCCGCGCGGCATCGCCGCCGTCCATGTAGAGCGGCGAAGGACTCACCGAGCGGCGCATTCCCGTTAGTCGATTGTAGCTCTGCATGATGGTGTAGTAGTCGCTGCCGTAGGTGACGTAACGGCTGTTGGGCTTCGGGGCAACGAAAGAGCTCTCTCCGAGTGCGACCGAGTGCCAAGCCGACACCGGAATCGCCCCGTCGATGGAGGCGCTGGGACCTTCGAATGAGCCCTCATCTTGCTGCGCGCCGTAGACGTTGAACGGGAACGCGTCATCGAGTGCGACGTGGTAGAACTGACCGGTAGGCTGATTGTGCTCGGTACTCCAGGTCTTGCCGCCGTCGGTCGAGACCGTGGCGCCACCGTCGTTGCCGACCAGCAGAATCTTGGGGTGGTGCGGGTTGATCCAGACGATGTGATTGTCGCCGTGGCGCATGTGCAGCAGCGAGAAGGCTTTGCCGCCGTCGTGCGAGACCCAAACGCCGTCGACGTTCGGCGCGTACAGCGTGTTCGGGTTGCTCGGGTCGACGTAGATCGTCATGTAGTAGAAGGCTCTCTGACGCAGGCTCCAGCTGCGGTTGACGCGCGTCCAGCTCGCCCCGCCGTTAGTAGATCGGAACACCCCGCCGTGCTTCGCCTGGATGATGGCGTAGACGATGTTGGGGTTGCTGACAGCGATCGACACGCCCATCCGTCCGAGCAGTCCATGCGGCATGCCCGGGTTGCGCGAGAGATTCCTCCAGTGCACGCCGCCGTCAGTGCTCTTGTACAGCCCGCTGCCCGGTCCGCCGTCGATCAGCGTCCAGGGCGTGCGCTGCGCCTGCCACATGGTCGCGTACAGCACGTTCGGATCGTGCGGATCCATCACCAGATCGATCGCGCCCGTCTTGGCGTTGACGTAGAGTACCTTGCGCCAGGTCTTGCCGCCGTCGGTCGATTTGAAGACGCCGCGTTCGGCATTGGGCTTAAAGACATGGCCCATCGAGGCGACGTAGAGGATATTGGGGTTGTGCGGATCGACGACGATGGCACTCGTGGTGCGCGTGCCAGAGAGGCCCGCGTACTTCCACGTCTTGCCGCCGTTGGCCGATTTGAAGATGCCGTCGCCGGTCACCATGTCGTTGCGGATGTCCGCCTCGCCGGTACCGACATAAATCACCTTGGAGTTCGAGGCGGCCACCGCGATCGCGCCGACGCTGCCACTTGCGGACGTCCAGTTGCCGTCCGTGATGTTGTGCCACCGCACTCCGTAATCCGTGCTCTTCCAAACGCCGCCGTCGACGGCGCCCATGTAGAAAAGATTGCGCTTCCCGTCAACGCCAGCGACCGCCACGACACGACCGCCGATGTCGGGACCGATGCTCCGCCAGGTGAGCTTACCGTTGAGAAATTTCTGCAGCGGGGCGGCGTTCGCCGCGAGCGGTAGGCACACTAGCGCCGCAACTGCGACGAGCAGAGATTTGCCGCGGGCAAGCCGCGAGTCGGCATCGACGTGGAGCATGCGGAATCACCTCTTGGAAATGGGTGCACGGGTCGCGGGCGAGGCGAGTCAGCTTAACGGACTGCCCAGGGGCTCGCAATGAAGGGGCGCAGGCGGGGTGTGCCGGCGGATGCATCGAACTTTGGACTCGTTGCGGGCGGGTGTCGAGGGGTTGCGCGCCGCGGCCTGTGCTGCGCTGGGCGGTGCGCCACTGCTGGCAGGGTCTGGGCGTATACTGATCCGCTCCAGGGTGCCCCTGTGTCGACCGCGAGGTCTGTGGTGAGCGCTCGGTCCCGTATCTGTTACGCCGTGGTGTCGTGGGTCCTGCTCGGGCTGTCTGCTGCAGCGAGGGTGGCACAGGTTTCTCCGTCCGCACCGCTGCCGTTCGTCGCACCGGCGCGACCCGGACCGGCCGAGCGGATCGTTGTCGCGGTGCGCATTGACGGCGCGGGCCCCTTTCACTTTCTCGTCGACACTGGCGCGGACAGTTCAATGGTCTCCCCGGAGTTGGTGCGCGAATTGGGGCTGACTGCGCACCGGGATGGCGGCGAACGGGTGCAGGGCACGACGGGAATCGAACGGCTTCCGTGGGTGTTGATCCGGCGTCTGCGGGTTGGAAGCATCATCAAGCACGATTTGCGCATGCCGGTGAGCGACAGTCCGGTGATGATTGGTCTCGACGGAATCCTCGGTATGGCCGGATTTGGTCCGGTGCGCGTCGTGGTTGATTTCCGCCGCCGCGAGGTCACCATCGAACGCTCGAGCCGGCGCATCCTCGGCAGCTTCCTGAAGATTTCCGCCCGACGCACCATCGGCGGTCTGCTCGTGATCCCCGCTCGCGTCGCGGATGTGCCGGTCGAGGCGGTAATCGATACCGGGTCGGCCGACACGTTCGGCAATGGAGCGCTGCGCAAGGCGCTGCTGAACCAACCGAAGAGCGCCGCGCTCGCGGCAGTCTATGGAGTGACCCGCCAGGTCGCAAGCGGCGGGGTGGCGCGTGCGCCGCCGATTTATCTCGGGCCGGCTGCGATTCGCAACCTGGCGGTCGTCTACAGCGACATTCCGATCTTCAGAGTGTGGCATCTGCGGCGCCGACCGGCGCTGTTGATCGGCATGAACGTGCTCGGTACCGCCCGCGCGCTGATCCTCGATTACCCGCGCGCTCGGGTCTACCTGCTGACTGCACCCCCGTCCTCGGTGCGCATCACGCACGAATTTTTCCCGATTCCCTGAGCCGCAGCGGCGCGGATTGTGTTCTGATTCCGGTACAGCTGCGGCGGACTGCCCGCTGCCGCAACGCTGGAGTGGTGCGGCGGTTGTTGTGCGCCCGTCCGTGCCGCAGTATGCCGGGCGCGCCCGAACCCGCCGCTGTTGTCCAAGGAGACGCTCATGATCAAAGTCAGCGTGATGTATCCGAATCAGCCCGGTGCCCGCTTCGATCATGCATACTACCGGGATCGTCACATGCCGCTGGTGCAGAGGCTGATGGGGTCGCACTGTCGCTATTACACGATCGACAAAGGACTCTCCGGCGGCGCCGCCGATGCCCCGGCGATCTACGTGGCTCTGTGCCACATCTTCTGCGACTCGGTGGAGGCCTTCGAGGCCGGTTTCGGACCCCACGCCCAGGAGATCCTCACCGACATTGCCAACTACACCGATCTCGCGCCGGTCATTCAGATCAGTGAGGTCGTGGTCGGCCATTGAGATGTCATCACCCTTGTCTCTGCGCTTGGTGGGTCCGAGCGGCATGAGAGCGGCATCGGTCCGTTGGTCCCGCGCATTAGAATCCTGCGGTTCGCGAGCGGTTTGCCACGCCCGGCAGGAGCGGGCGGCGTCTGGAGTGTGTCCCACGTACGTCGCGTCCCACCGGCTCGGCAGAAGAGCCGCATAACCGGTTTGCGATGCCGCCGCGCGAACCGATGCACGTTTTGGGCTTGACCGTCTCTGACCGGCAGCCCTGCAGTTGTGCGGTGAGGCGGGCCGCCAGGGTCGATGACCGACCGGATCGCCTCGAGCGGTGTCCGTGATCGGACTGCCTCGCGCGCCCGAGTCCGCGCCGCCCGCCGGTCAGTGGACTGCGGCAGTGCGGGGGAAAAGATCGCTGTTCTGCGCGCGGCGTCCTGCGGACGGTCAATCGGAACAATGTTCCGGCGCGCTCGCCGCACAATGCGCGCTGTGCAGCGGCGCACTCGGGAGCACGGGTCTATGAGCATCAGGGCGGAGGCATTCGAGCACTGGATCCGCACGGCCTTCGTGGACCTCAATACAGCACTCGAGGAGCGCTATTTCGCGCAGGCCGAGCGGGGCCGGGTTGCTGGCGTCGGCGGACAGCTCAAGGCTGAGCTGCGGGACGAGGGGCTGCTCTTCGTGCGGGCGCTGCTTCAGGAGGGCAATACCGGCGAGGGCTTCGAGAGCGCCTTCGCGGTACTCGGCAACGTTGGGATGTACCTTGCCGCTCTGCGCCGCCACGAGCTCACTCACCCGGCGCGCGAAGAGCGTTCGCCGTTCCCCGAAGCATCCGCGCTGGCGCTGCACGTCGGCGCATCCCTCGGGATGGCTCCGCGCTTCGCCACCAGTCACCTTGCGACGCGTAACCGCGCCCGCGCCGGGGTGCGCAAGAGCTTCACCCGGTTGCCCGATGAGTTTCTCTTCATTGACGAGAACACTCGCGGCATCCTCGCTCTTCAGCTCGCCGCCGATGCCCTGACGAGCATCGCGCACCTGGGAGTCTCCAGTCCCGTGGCTGACGGGATGTTCGCCGCTGCGCGCCGCTGTCTGCAGGAGGTTCTCCTGATCAACGAACGGCTGATGACGCAGCTTGACATCGAGCGCTTCTTTTACTCCGTGCGGCCCTATTACAAGCCACATCGGGTCGGACGACAGGAGTACCGCGGCGCCAACGCGGGCGATTTCTCCGGCATCAACGAACTCGATTTGCTGCTCGGGGTGTGCCGCGCCAACGATCCGTATTACGCACAGCTCCTGGTGGACAAGATGCTGTTCATGCTGCCGACTGATCAGATGCGTTTGCGCGAGTGCATGACGTACCGGAGTCTGCTCGATGAGCTGCTCGAACTGCTGCCCGAATATCGGCACGCAGACTGGTTTCAGCGCAACGCGCGCGCCTATCTGGAGTTGTGCGATCTGTTCGCCTGCTACGCTGCGCAGCATCACGACGGATTGGTCCGGCGATTCATCACCGAGCCCGCCGCGCAGCTCGGTCCGCATGGA
>JAPTUI010000569.1 GCA_028067895.1 Pseudomonadota bacterium
TACGAGGCGTCCTCGTAGCCGAACGTCTGGGCGAGGCGGATCTGGTGATCGAACAGCAGCCGGTCCTCGCGCCGTCCGGTGAGCACGTGCAGCCCGAAGCGCACCTTCCAGAGAAACGCCTGAGCCTGCTTCAGGCGGCGGAATTCCGCCACCGAGAGAAATCCGTGCCGCGCGAGCTCATCGAGCGTCTCGGCGCCGAAGTGCCGCTTGGCCACCCAGGCGATGGTCTGGATGTCGCGCAGGCCGCCCGGTCCGGTCTTGACGTTCGGCTCGAGGTTGTAGGCGGTGTCGTTGGCCTTCAGGTGTCGTTCGGACTGCTCGCGCACCTTCGCTTCGAAGAACTCGCGTACCGGCCAGAGGTGCTCCGGGGCGAGGGCGGCGCGCAGCTCGGCGTAGAGCGCCGCATCGCCGGCGAGGAGGCGCGCCTCGATCAGGGTGGTCATGACGCCGACGTCGGCCGCACTCTGCTCGAGACACTCCTCGACGGTGCGCACGCTGTGGCCGACTTCCAGTCCGATGTCCCAGAACAGCGCGAGCAGCCGCTCGAGCGCGCCGCGCGCCTCGCCCTGCGGGGCGCTGCGCACGAGCAGCAGCAGATCGATGTCCGAGCACGGCAGCAGCTCGCCGCGGCCATAGCCTCCGACGGCCACCAGCGCCCACGAGTGCTCGGGCGCGCCGAGGTGCGCGGCCCACAGGGCCTGCAGCACCCGGTCGATGAGCACCGCGCGCGCCTGCACCAGCGTCTCGATGGGCTCATCGGCGAAGAAGCGGGTCTTCAGCTGCTCGTGCGCCTCGGCGAGCAGCTCGCGCAGCGCCGCCGGCGCGCCCCCGATGAGCCCGGGCAGCCGCTGAAGCAACGGCCAGTGCTCGGCCGCGTTCATCGGATCTGCGGGGGGCGCGCCGTGCTCGCCCGAGCTCTCGGACTCGTCCGACTCGCTGTCTCCGGCGGCCATGGCGCTACTGCGTGCGGCGCTCGGCCGCCCCGAGGGTGAGCACTTCGTAGCCGGTGTCGGTCACGAGAAGGGTGTGCTCCCACTGCGCCGAGAGCGAGTGATCCTTGGTGATGACGGTCCAGCCGTCCGGCAGCAGCCGTACGTGGCGCTTGCCGGCGTTGATCATCGGCTCGATGGTGAAGGTCATGCCCGGCTCGAGCGTGAGCCCCGTGCCCGGCTCCCCGTAATGCAGTACCTGCGGATCCTCGTGATAGATCCGGCCGATGCCGTGGCCGCAGTACTCGCGGACCACGGAGTAATTGTGCTCCTCGGCGAAGGTCTGGATGGCATGTCCGATGTCCCCGAGCTGCACGCCTGGGCGCACCATCTCGATGCCGCGCCACATCGCCTGGAAGCAGGTCTCGGCGAGCCGTTGCGCGTGCGCAGGCGGTTTGCCGACGTAGTACATGCGGCTGGTGTCGCCGTGGAATCCGTCGCGGATCACCGTCACGTCGATGTTGACGATGTCACCGGCCTTCAGGCGCTTCTCATTGGGAATGCCGTGGCAGACCACGTGGTTCACCGAAGTGCAGATCACCTTCGGAAAGCCGTGGTAGTTCAGGTTCGCCGGGATGGTGCCCTGCACGTTCACGATGTACTCGTGACAGATTCGGTCGAGCTCCTCGGTGCTCACCCCCGGTACCACGTGCGCGGCAATCATGTCGAGCACCTCGGCGGCCAGCCGGCCGGCGATGCGCATTTTCTCCTGCTCCTCGGGGGATTTGATCGTGACGGCCATGGACTATCCAGAGTGACTCATACGGCAGCGCCGCGCGGCGCCGGGCAGGCCCGGCGCTGCGCGCGCAAGACATTGTTCGGGCGAGGGCTTCATGGTATAAAGCGCGGCCTTTTTTGGCAATCAACCCACACGCGCATCGATTCATCCGCCGCTGGGTGTTCCGGGAGCGACCCCTTAAAGGTCGCGCCCGGGATGGCTGCGGAGATGCGCGGAGGCTCAACCCAACGAGGAGTTTCCCATGCCTGGCGTATCCATGCGGCAGATGCTGGAAGCGGGTGTTCATTTCGGACACCAGACCCGCTTCTGGAACCCGAAGATGGCTCAGTTCATTTTCGGCGAGCGCAACAAGATCCACATCATCAATCTCGAGAAGACCCAGCCGATGTACGCGCAGGCTGCGGCCTTCGTGAAGAGCGTGGCCGCCGATGGCGGCACGGTACTGTTCGTCGGCACCAAGCGCTCGGCGCGCGAAGCGATGCAGAAAGAGGCCGAGCGCGCCGGCCAGCCGTTCGTCAACCAGCGCTGGCTCGGCGGCATGCTCACGAATTTCAAGACCATCCGCCAGTCGATCAAGCGGCTCGAGGACATCTCCGAGCTCGCCGCCTCCGGGGCGCTCGAGCGGCGCGGTAAGAAAGAGGCGACGCAGCTGCGCCGCGAGCGCGAGAAGCTCGAGCGCAGCCTCGGTGGCATCCGCGCCATGGGGTCGCTGCCCGATGCACTGTTCGTGGTCGACGTGGGCCACGAGAAGCTCGCCATCGATGAGGCGCGCAAGCTCGGCATTCCGGTGGTCGCCGTGGTCGACACGAACTGCTCCCCGGACGGCATCGATTACGTCGTGCCGGGCAACGACGACGCCATGCGCGCGATTCAGCTGTATGCCGCCGGCATGGCCGATGCGGTGCTCGAGGGCCGCGAGTCGGTGCCGGCCGTGGTGGTCGGTGAGGACGAGTTCGTCGAGCTCGACGAGGCCGGCAATCCGCGCCGCAAGGCCCCGCGCGGCCCGCGCAAGAGCGCTGCGGCGGCGCGTCCGAAGAAGAACGCCTCCCGGCGCCGTCTGCCGCCGGTGAAGGCCCCGCGTGCCGAGGGCGCCGAGGTGGTCGATGACGTCGGCACCGAGGAAGAGTCGATGGAGGCCGTGCCCGAAGTGGCCGCGTCCGGCGGCTCGAACACCACGCCGGCACCGACGGGCGCCCGCCGCCCCTCGGGTCCGGCTCGCCGCAAGGGCCGCGGAGAATGAGCCGCGCGCGGCCGCCCGTGCGGCCGCGCCTGCGGTTTGGCTCCGGTGAGGATCGCCGGGGCGGAGGCAGCGTCCAGGGACGGCGCAACCGGATGAGTGCGATATGAGTATTACAGCAGAGATGGTCAAGCAGCTCCGCGAGCGCACCGGCGCGGGGATGATGGAGTGCAAGAAGGCGCTGGTGGAGAGCAACGGCGACCTCGATGCCGCCGCCGAGCTGATGCGCAAGCAGGGCCTCGCCAAGGCCGACAAGAAGTCCGCGCGCGTCGCCGCCGAGGGCGTCATCGTCATCGAGCGTTCCGCCGATGGGCATGCCGCGGCCATGGTCGAGGTCAATTGCGAGACGGATTTCGTGGCGCGCGAGCAGGACTTCACCGCGTTCGCGAGCGAGCTCGCCAAGCGAGCGATCGCGGATCGGCCGGCGAACCTCGAGGCGCTGCTCGAGGCGAGCCTGGGAGCCGAGACGGTCGATGCGTGCCGCCGGGCGCTCATCGCCAAGATCGGCGAGAACATCACCGTGCGTCGCGTCTCAGTGCTCGAGAGCGAGCAGCACCTGGGGGCGTACCTGCACGGCACGCGCATCGGGGTACTGGTGGCGCTCAAGGGCGGCAGCGAGACGCTGGCGCACGACCTCGCGATGCACATCGCGGCGAGCAATCCGAAGTACCTCTCGATGCAGGAGGTGCCGGCCGAGGTGATGGCCAAGGAGCGCGAGATCCTCACCGAGCAGGCCCAGGGCGAGGGCAAGCCGGCGGAGATCGTTGCGAAGATGGTCGAGGGGCGACTGCGCAAGTCGCTCGGGGAAATCACGCTGCTCGGCCAGCCGTTCGTCAAGGATCCGGACGTGACGGTGGAGAAGCTGCTGAAGAGTGCCGGCGCCACGGTGACCGCCTACGAGCGGTTCGAGGTGGGCGCGGGCATCGAGAAGAAGCAGGAGAACTTCGTCGCCGAGGTGATGGCGCAGGTCAAGAGCGCCGGCGGCTGACCCCGGCGCGCCTCCGGGTCGCTGTGCGCACAGAGGCGACCCGGCATCCCGCAACGAGTGAAGGATTGCCCATGGCGACTGAAACCGTGAAGACCGCCCGCTACTCGCGCATCCTCGTGAAGCTCTCCGGGGAGGCGCTCATGGGTCAGGCCGATTACGGCATCGACCCGGCCATCATCAAGCGCATTGCCGGGGAGCTCGAGGAAATCGCCGGTCTCGGCGTCGAGCTCGCCGTGGTCATCGGCGGCGGCAACATCTTTCGCGGCGCGGGCCTGGCGCGGGCCGGTATGGACCGCGTCACGGCCGATCACATGGGCATGCTCGCCACGGTGATGAACGCGCTGGCGATGCAGGATGCGCTGGAGAACCGGGGCCTGCACGCGCGGGTGATGTCCGCGATCCGCATCAACGAGGTGTGCGAGGACTACATCCGCCGCCGCGCCATCCGGCATCTGGAGAAGGGGCGGGTGGTGATCTGCGCGGCGGGCACCGGCAGTCCGTTCTTCACGACCGATACGGCCGCGGCGCTGCGCGCCATCGAGATCAACGCCGAGGTGCTGTTGAAGGCGACCAAGGTCGACGGGGTGTATTCCGACGATCCGGTGCGCAATCCGGCCGCAACGCGCTACCGGCACCTGACCTTCGATCGGGTGCTCGCCGAGAAGCTCAACGTCATGGACGCGACGGCGATCGTCATGTGCCGCGACAACCGCCTGCCGCTGCAGGTGTTCAACCTCAACAATCCAGGTGACCTCACCCGCAGCGTCCGTGGCGACGAAGTCGGGACGGTCGTGACCTGCGAGTGAGCCGAGCCGGCTTGGGAGAGTGATCCATGCTCGATGACCTGAAGAAAGACGCGCGCGAGCGCATGACCAAGTGCGTGCTGAGCTTCCAGGCCGATCTGAAGAAGCTGCGCACCGGACGGGCGCACCCGAGCCTGATCGAGCACCTGAAGGTCGATTACTACGGATCGGACGTGCCGCTGCAGCAGGTGGCGAGCATTGCCGTGGAAGAAGGGCGCACGCTCGTGATTTCACCGTGGGAGAAGGGCGTCGTGCAGGCGATCGAGAAGGCGATTTTCAAGTCCGATCTGGGATTGACGCCGATGACCGCCGGTACGGTGATCCGTATCCCGATGCCGCCACTCACCGAGGAGCGGCGCCGCGAGATCACCAAGGTGCTCAAGGCCGACGCAGAGAACGCTCGCGTGGCAGTGCGCAACGTGCGCCGCGACGTGATGAACGACATCAAGGATCTGCTGAAGGAAAAGCTGATCGCACAGGACGAGGAGCATCGCGCTGAGGGTGACATCCAGAAGCTCACCGACAAGCACATTGCGGACATCGAGCAGCTTCTGGTGGCCAAGGAAAAGGAAATCATGCAGGTGTGATGGCGCACACCGTGTCCGACAACGTCGCGTCCGCGCCGCGTCCCCGCCACATCGCCATCACCATGGACGGCAATGGCCGCTGGGCCGCCGCGCGGGGCCTGGCGCGTTCGGCCGGGCACAAGGCCGGGCTCGAGCCGGTGCGCCTGTGCGTGCGGGAGTGCTCGCGGCGCGGCGTCGAGGCACTCACTCTGTTCGCCTTCTCGAGCGAGAACTGGTCGCGACCGGCCGAGGAAGTGGCCAGCCTGATGGGCCTGTTCTTCGAGGCCATCGAGCGCGAAATCAGCGATCTGGAGCGCCAGGGCGTGCGGCTGCGCATCATCGGTAACCGCCGGGCGCTCTCGGTGCGCCTGCAGGCGCAGATCGCCGCCGCCGAGGCGCGCACCGCGGGCAACATCGGCTTGAAGCTGCAGGTCGCGGTCAGTTACGGCGGCCGCTGGGACATCGTGCAGGCGGCCCGCACGCTCGCCGCGCAGTGCGTGAGCGGCGCGCTGCCGGTCGGCGCGATCGATGAGACGCGCTTTGCTGCGGCGCTCGAGCTCGGCACGCTGCCGGACCCGGATTTGCTGATCCGCACCGGCGCGGAGCGGCGCATCAGTAATTTTCTGCTCTGGAACCTCGCCTACGCGGAGCTGTACTTCAGTGAGCGGCTGTGGCCGGATTTCGATGCCGCGGAGCTCGAACGCGCCCTGACGTTCTTCGCCGGCCGTGAGCGGCGTTTCGGGCACACCGGCGGGCAGCTCGGCGCAGCCCCGAAAGCCGCGCCGTGAGCGATTCGCTGCGCCATCGGGTCGCCACCGCGGCCGTGCTGATTGCGCTGCTGCTCGCGGTGCTGTTCGCGCTGCCGGCGCGCGCCACGCTCGGGGTGCTGACCCTGATCGTGCTGCTCGGGGCCTGGGAGTGGTCGGCGTTCCTCAAAAGCGGCCAGCGCGGCGTACGCATCGGGTATGTCTTACTGATTGGCGCGGCACTGCCGCTCGCCTGGCACGCCGCGCTGACCCGTGCGGGCCTGGAGTGGTTGCTCGGCGCCGCGGCGCTGTGGTGGGCCGTTGCGCTCGGCTGGATCGTCATCGCGCGGGGGCGCGCGGCGGGCGGCTCCGCGGCGCTCGCGGGCCTGTGCGCGCTGGTGCCGGCCGGGCTGGCGCT
>JAPTUI010000444.1 GCA_028067895.1 Pseudomonadota bacterium
CAGGTACGCTGGGTGCTGGTCGGGTTCCTCGAGCGCACCAGTCAGGCGCGCGCCGCGGCGATCCTCGCCTCGGCCCATCCGGCCCACGCACTGCGCTTCGATGAGGATCACTTCGACGTGGCGCACGAACAGGGCGGTATCGCGCCCGCCGAGCACATCGCGCCAGAGATTCTCACGGCCCTGAAACAGCACCTCGATGCGATGAGTGACGTCGGTGGCAACGGCACCCCGACGCTGCTGTACCGGGCGCCGAACGGCACCTGGACGGCGCAGGTCGGTCTGCCGACGCAGCGCTGGCTCGATGCCTACGCCCAACCGCACGCGCGTCGCTGAGGACTCAGCGACGCGCACTCGCTCGCCAGCGGCGCAGCAGCAGCGCATTTGAGACGACGCTCACCGAGGAGAGCGCCATCGCAGCGCCGGCGAGCATCGGGTTCAACAGCCCGAGGGCGGCCGCCGGCAGCCCGAGGACGTTGTAGAAGAACGCCCAGAACAGACCCTGGCGGATCTTGCGGTAGGTGGCGCGGCTGACCGCGATCGCATCGCCCACCAGGCGCGGATCGCCGCGCATCAGCGTCACCGCTGCGCTCTCGAGCGCAGCATCGGCACCGGTGCCCATCGCCATCCCGACGTCGGCAGCGGCGAGCGCGGGCGCATCATTGACGCCGTCCCCGACCATCGCGACGCGGTGCCCTGCGGCCTGCAGCCGGCGCACCTGCGCGACCTTCTCGGCCGGACGCACCTCACTCAGCACCTGTCCAATGCCGAGGGCCGCAGCCACTGGCGCGGCGGCGCGCGCATGATCCCCGGTGAGCAGCACGGTGCCGACGCCGATCGCCTTCAGGCGCGCCACGGCCTCGGCGGCCTCGGGCTTCAGCGGATCGGCGCAGGCCATCAGCCCGAGCCAGCGCGGCGCCGCAGTCACGTCCGCCACCCACATGAGGGTGTAGCCCTGCGCCTGCAGCCGCTCCACGGCCGCCGCAGCCGGCGCGAGCGGTACGGCGAGCTCCTGCATCAGCGCGGCGTTGCCGACGGCGATGCGCCGGCCAGAGAGCTGCGCGAGCAGCCCCTGTCCCGGGCGCGCCTGGAACGTCTCGAGGGGCGCCAGGGCGAGGCCCTCGGCGGCGGCACGCGCCAGCACCGCGCGGGCGAGCGGGTGTTCGCTACCGCTCTGCGCCGCCGCGGTGAGCGCGAGCAGTTCCCGCTCGGGCAGCTCGGGGCTCTCGATCGCCACCACCGCGGGCCGCCCGGCAGTGAGGGTGCCGGTCTTGTCGAACACTACGGTGTCGAGACGGTGCGCCGCCTCGAGCGCCTCGGCGTCACGAATGAGAATCCCGGCGCGGGCCGCCACACCGGTGCCGACCATGAGGGCCGTCGGGGTCGCCAGGCCGAGCGCACAGGGACAGGCAATCACCAGCACCGAAACGGCGGCGATGAGCCCGGTGCCGAACTGCCCGGCGAGCAGCCACCAGCCGAGCCAGGCGAGCAGCGCAACGCCGAGCACCGCCGGGACGAACACCGCGGCGACCCGATCGACCAGACGCTGCACGGGGGGCTTGCGCGCCTGCGCGGACTCCACGAGCGCGATGATGCGCGCGAGCACCGAGTGCTCGGCGCTCGCCGTGACCTCGATGCGCAGCAGACCGCTGCCGTTGATGGCTCCGCCAGTGACCGGATCGCCCACCGCGCGGCTCACCGGCAGGCTCTCCCCGGTGAGCAGACTCTCATCGAGCTCGCTCGCCCCGGCCCGCACGATGCCATCGAGCGCGACGCGCTCGCCGGGCCGCACGATGAGCAGATCGCCCGGCACGAGCACCTCGATCGCGACCTCGACCTCCGTGCCCTCGCGCAGCACGCAGGCCCGCTCGGGACGCAACGCCATCAGCTGACGGATCGCGAGCGTGGTGGCCCGCTTGGCGCGTGCCTCGAGCCACTTGCCAGCACTGACCAGCGCGATCACCACCGCCGCGGAATCGAAATACAGCGCCGGATGCGCGCGAGTCAGCAGCAGCCAGAGGCTGTAGAAGAAGGCCGCCGAGGTGCCGAGCGCGACCAGCAGATCCATGTTGCCCGTACCGGCGCGCAGCGCCTTCCAGGCCCCGCGGTAGAAGCGCGCACCGATGATGAACTGCACCGGCGCGGCGAGCGCGAGCGCGAGCACCCCGGGCAGTGCCACTCCGAGCATCGGCAGCAGCAGCGGTGCGCTGAGCAGCGCCGCGGCGCCGAGGCGCAGGCTCTCGTGGCGGAAGCGGCGAGCCTGCTCGGCCGCGACGCGTGCCTCACGCGCCGCACCGCCGGTGAGCTGCGCGTCGTAGCCGGCGCGCCGCACCGCCTCGAGGAGCGCCGCCTGCGAGGCGGCCGCACCGGCTGTCTCGACGGTTGCGCGCTCGGTGGCCAGGTTCACGGACGCGCCGAGCACGCCCGGGACGGCGCGCAGCGCCTTCTCCACCCGCAGCGCACAGGTCGCGCAGGTCATGCCGGAGATGGCCAGCTCGCAGGTCTCCTGCGGCACCTCGTAGCCCGCGGCGCGCACCGCGCCGGCGATCTGCTTGACGCTCACGCGCTCGGCATCGAAGTGCACATCGGCCCGCTCCGTGGCGAGATTCACGGTCGCCTCGACGGACGGCAGCGCGTTCAGCGCACGCTCGACCCGCGCGACACAGCTGGCGCAGGTCATGCCCTCGACGAGCAGACTCACGCGATCGGCAGTCATTTTTTCGGCGGGAACGGCCACGGTCGGCTCCTGCGGACGGCCTCCGGCACCCGGAGAGGATGCCTCGGATGCTACGGCCTGGAGCATGCTCCGGAGTCAAGACTCGCCGGCACGGCCGTGCCATCGAATCCGAAGGCAGATCAAACCGTATGCGGATTTATACGCCGGGGTGGAGGTCTGCGCGCAATGCGCTCGCACTGGCTTCGATGAGCTCGCGCCCTGCCGGGGTCAGCTGCACCCACGAGGCTCGGCGGTCGTCTTCGGCCGCGGTGATGTCCACCAGACCGGCACGCTTGAGCGCGGCACACAGCCGGCTCGCACGTGACTGACCGAGTCCCAGTCGTTCACGCAGCTCCCCCATCTTCACCGCGGCCTGCGGCCGAGTCCCCAGCAAGACGAGGATCGGTTCGGCAAAGCCCGGGAGACGGTTGCCGCTGCCGGCCCTGAGGCCGAGCAGCGCCCCCAGCAGTCGTTGCAGCTCATCGGCGGAAGGGGAAAGCCGCCGTGACATCGCTACCGAACCTAGCAGGTCGCCCGGAGCGCCCGCGTGATCGGGATCTCAGTATAGCGCCTGATACTGTAGCGGCGGGCCGCGCTTGCATGCGCGGCCCGGGTCGCTACCATGCCCCGGCCGCGGCGCACGGGCCGCAGGAACGCACACCGCCGTCACGATGACCGAACAGCCGCACAGAGCCCCCCCCAAACTGCCGCCCGCGCAGCCTCCCGCCCGCTCCGACGTGCGGCCGGTCTGGTGGGTGCGCGTCGTCTCGCGCCTGCCGCTTGCGCTGCTCTACCGGCTGGCAGACCTGCTGGGATGGCTGGCGTTTCGGGTGTTCCCGTACCGCGACGCGGTGGTGCGCGAGAACCTCGCGCGCGCTTTTCCGGATTGGGACGAGGCGCGCATGCGCCAGGTGCGCCGCCAGTACTACCAGGGCTTTGCGGACATGCTGATGGAAGTGATCAAGTCAGCAACCCTTCCCGCGGCGCAGATCCGCCGCCGGGTGCGGATCGTGAACCTCGAGGCGCCACGCGAGCACCTGGCGGCGGGCCGCTCGGTGCTGCTCGCGGCGGCTCACCAGTGCAACTGGGAGTGGATGCTGCTCGCGCTGTCGCTCGAGCTCGGCTATCCGCTCGATGCCGCCTACAAACCGCTGGTGGATCGCTGGGCCGAGCGGGAGATGAAGAAGGTCCGCAGCCGTTTCGGCTGCCGCCTAATCCCGGCCAAGGCGCTGCTCGCAGACATCCTCAGGCGCGGCGCGGTGACGCGCGCGGTGGCCATGGTGGCCGACCAGGAGCCGACCACGAGCGAGCGCAAGCACTGGACGCGCTTTCTGAACCGCGACACCGCGTTCTTCATGGGCCCGGAGGAAATCTCGCGCGTCACGCGCTTCCCGGTGTTCTTCATCGCCATGCGGCGCGTGCGGCGCGGCTTCTACGAAATGCACTTCGAGCCGCTCGCCGGCGCCGGTGAACGGCTCGAACCGGGCGAACTCACCGAGCGCTACGTGCAGGCCGTGGAGGCGCAGATCCGCTCAGCCCCGGCCGACTGGCCATGGTCGCACAAGCGCTGGAAGATGAAGAAATCCCTCTACGCCGGGCGCTAGGCTCGGCGCAACTCGCGCGGCAGACCGAAGGTGATCGTCTCCTCGCGCCCGGCAACTTCGCGCGGCACTTCCGCACCCCACTGGCGCAGCTGCTCGAGGACGGCGCGCACCAGCACCTCGGGCGCCGAGGCCCCGGCCGTGAGACCGACGCAACGCTTGCCCTCGAACCACTCGCGCTTCATGTCCTGCGGACCATCGACGAGGTACCCCGGCACACCGGCGCGCTCGCCGAGCTCGCGCAGCCGGTTGGAGTTGGAGCTGGCGCGCGAGCCGACCACGATCAGGATGTCGCAGTCGGCGAGCAGCTTCTTCACCGCATCCTGGCGGTTCTGCGTCGCGTAGCAGATGTCCTCCTTGCGCGGGGTCGCAAGCTGCACGAAGCGTCGCTTCAACGTCCCGACGATCTCGATGGTGTCATCGACCGAGAGCGTGGTCTGCGTCACGAACGCGAGGCGGGACGGATCGTTCACCTCGAGGCGCTCGGCCTCCTCGGCGCTGCCGACCAGATACATCCGCCCGCCGAAGCTGGTGTCGAAGCGGCCCATGGTGCCTTCCACCTCCGGGTGGCCGGCATGCCCGATGAGAATCACCTCGCGGCCCTCGCGGGCGTAGCGCTGCACTTCCATGTGGACCTTGGTGACCAGCGGGCAGGTGGCGTCGAACACCTTCAGGCCACGCTCCTGCGCCTCGTTCTCCACCGCATGGGACACCCCGTGGGCGGAGAAGATCACGGTGGCGCCCGAGGGCACCTCGCGCAACTCCTCGACGAACACCGCGCCGCGCTCGCGCAGCCGCTCGACCACGTGCCGGTTGTGCACCACCTCGTGGCGCACGTAGATCGGCGCGCCGAACAGGTCAATCGCCCGCTCCACGATGTCGATGGCCCGATCGACGCCCGCGCAGAAGCCGCGCGGATTGGCCAGCAGAACTTGCATCAGGTCTTCTCCTCGCCCGCGGGCGCACCCGGATGGCGGCCCTCGCGCAGCACATCGATCAGCAGCAGCGCCGCGCCGATCGTAATCGATGAGTCTGCCACATTGAAGGCCGGAAAATAGTGCCCGTGCCAGTGCGCGCTGATGAAATCCACCACGTAGCCGAGGCGCAGCCGGTCGATCAGATTGCCGAGCGCCCCGCCGAGGATCAGCGCGAGCGCCGCGCACAGCAGTCCCTGGCGGCGGGCCTTGAGGCGGCCGAGATACCCGACGATCAGCACCGCCACCACGAGCGCGAGCGCGGTGAGCAGCCAGCGCTGCCAGCCAGACTCACCGGCGAGGAAGCTGAACGCTGCGCCGGTGTTGTAGGCGAGCGTCAGATCGAGCACCGGCAGCACCGGCGTCGCGACGTGAAAGCTCAGATGGCGCACTGCCCAGGCCTTGCTCGCCTGATCGAGCGCGATGACCGCGAGCGACAGCCACAGCCACACGCGCCCGGTGAGGGCCCGGCCTGACGCCGAGGCCGTCCCGGCCGATTCGGTTGACGAAGTGTTCATATGAAGTGCCGCTCCTCGCCCGGCCCCTCGATGTTGGTGATACAGCGGCCACACAGCTGCGGATGCGCAGCGTGGGCGCCGACGTCGGGGCGGCGCTGCCAGCAACGTACGCACTTCGCGTCCTGCGTCGGCTTCACCTGCACCCACACCGCCTCACTGCCGCTGTTCAGTGCCGCTGCCGCACCGGTCGGCGCCGAGGCGGCGCGATGTACCCGCGCATGCGAGGTGATCAGGAAGAAGCGCAGCTCCTCGCCGAGCACGCTGTAGCGCTCGTACTCGAGCGGCCCGCAGTATACGTCCACTTCGGCATCGAGCGGCGCACCGATCTGACCCGCATCGCGCAACTTCTCGAGCTCGCGCGTCACGTCGGCGCGCAGCGCGAGCAGCGCCGGCCAGTCGATTCGCCCGAGGCGCACCGCCGGCAGCGTATGCCAGGTGGCGAGGAACACCGACTCGCCGTGCTCGCCCGGCAGGTACTGCCAGATCTCCTCAGCCGTGAACGAGAGGATCGGGGCGAGCCAGCGCACCATGCTCTCGGCGATGTGGTACATGGCCGTCTGCGCCGAGCGGCGCGCGCCCGAAGTCGCCCTCAGCGTGTACATGCGGTCCTTCAGAACGTCCAGATAGAACG
>JAPTUI010000255.1 GCA_028067895.1 Pseudomonadota bacterium
CGGCGATCCGCTCGGCGAGCAGCGCCGCATCGCGCAGACCGAGATTGAAACCCTGACCGGCGATCGGGTGCAGCCCCTGGGCGGCATTGCCCACCAGCGCGGTGCGGGTTCCCACCGTCGCCTCGGCGCGCGAGAGCCGCAGCGGATAGGACGCACGCCGTCCCAGGCTGAGCAAGCGCCCGGCCCGCCAGCCGAAGCGCTCCTGCAGCGCCTCCAGATAGTGCGCATCGGGGAGCGCCATCAATTGCGCGGCCCGAGCCGGCTCGCAGGCCCACACGGTGCCGTAGCCGCCCCCGTGCAGCGGCAGCACCGCGACGGGACCGCTCGAGGTGAAGCGTTCGTATGCGGTGCCGTCGTGCGGGCGGTCGGTCAGCACCGGCGCGGTGATCGCCACCTGATCGTAGTCTTCGATCTGCGCCGCGATCCCCGCCGCGGCGCGCACGATGGAGTTGGCCCCATCGGCCGCCACGAGCAGACGGGCGCTCACCATCTCCTCTGTTCCGTCAGCGCCGATGAGCGTGAGTGCCGCGCCGTCGGCGGCGATCTCGGCCGCCGCGACTTTCGCCGGCACGCGCAGCGTCACGCCGCCGGCCCGCTCAAGACCGCGCCACAGCGCCCGGCCGATCACCCGGTTCGGGATGACGTAGCCGAAGGCATCGATGCCCTGCTCCGCGGCGCGCAGGCGTGCGCTGCCGAATCGGCCGGCCTCCGAGACATGGATGGTGCGGATCGCGGCAGCCTCGCCGGCCAGCGCATCCCACACGCCGAGTCCCTGGAAGATGCGCCGCGTCGCGTTGCCAAGTGCCGTCGTGCGCTCATCGAAACTCGGCTGCGCGCTCGAATCCGGCGCCACGCCCTCGATGAGCAGCACGCGCCGCGGGCTGCCGCTCAGTGCGAGTGCGAGACTCGCCCCGACCAGCCCGCCGCCGACGATGACGACGTCGTAGTCCGGCGGCGCACCGCCTGCGGCCTCATGCGTGGGCACGCTGACCCCGGCGTGCCCTGGTGTGCGGCCGCACCGGGGCTGCACCGGCGGCGCTCTCGTGAGGTTCGGCCATGAGCGCTTCGATCAGATCGGGGTCCTTCGGCACCCCGTCGGTGAGCACCTCGCACCCGCTCTTGGTGACCGCGACATCGTCTTCGATCCGCACGCCGATTCCCTGGAAGCGCTTCGGCACGCCGCGTGCGCCGTGCGGGATGTAGATGCCCGGCTCGATGGTGAGCACCATGCCGGGTTCGAGCACTCGCCAGGCATCGCCCACCTTGTAATCCCCGACATCGTGCACGTCCATGCCGAGCCAGTGTCCGGTGCGATGCATGAAGAATCGGCGGTAGGCGCCGTCGCGCTCGAGCTTCGCCGGCCGGCCTTTGAGCAGTCCGAGTCGCACCAGACCCTGGGTGACGACCCGCACCGCCGCCTCGTGCGGCGCGTTCCAATCGTTGCCCGGGCGCACCTGGCCGATCGCCGCGAGGTTCGCCTCGAGCACCACTTCGTAGACGGCGCGCTGCTCGGGCGTGAAGCGGCCGTTGACCGGGAACGTGCGCGTGATGTCCGAGGCGTAGTACTCGTACTCGCAGCCGGCATCGATCAGCACCACGTCACCGTCGCGCATCGGCTGGTTATTCTCGTTGTAATGCAGAATGCAGCTGTTCGGCCCCGACCCGACGATCGGGTAATACGAGGTGTCGGCGCCGTGGCGGCGAAACTCGTGCACGACCTCGGCCATGAGTTCGTACTCCATGCGCCCCGGGCGGCAGAAGCGCATGGCGCGCACGTGCGCCAGCGCCCCGATGCGGGCCGCCTCGCGCATCAGTTCGAGCTCGGTGCGCGACTTGAACAGCCGCTGCTCGTGCAGCACCTGATCGAGCGCCACGAACTCCTGCGGCGGATGGCGGCCGTTGCGCGCCTGGGTGCGCAGGCCGTTCACCCAGCCGACGACGCGCTGGTCGAACTCCGGGTAGATTCCCATGGTGTAGTACACCTTGGCGCGGTTCTCCATCAGGCCGGGGAGAATCTCATCGATGTCCGTGATCGGAAACGCATCGTCCGCACCGAAGACGCGCCGGGCGCCGGCGGGACCGGCGCGCCGCCCATCCCACGTCTCACGCGCCGGGTCACGCTCGCGCACGAACAGGATGTACTCGGCCTGCTCGCGCCCGGGCACCAGCACGGCGACCGACTCCGGCTCGCGAAAACCGGTGAGATAATGAAAGTCGCTGTCCTGGCGGTAGGGGAAATCGACGTCGTTGTTGCGCTTGCGCACCGGGGCGCAGGGCACGATGGCGATGGCATCGCGGCCCATCAAGCGCAGCAGCGCGGTGCGGCGGCGGGCGAACTCTTCGGCGGGACTCTCAGGCTTCAATGAAAGGGTGCTCCAGGTGAGGGCGGCGGCTCGCGCATCGGGGCGAGCTCCTCGAAGACCACTTGCACACTGACCCGAATGAACTCGACGAGTTCGGCGTACGCGGCCTCGTTCGATTCCTCGCTCTCGGCCGTGTCCACCGCGGCGCTGCCGATCTCGGTGATGTCGTTGACGATCTCGCTCACCTCACCGGGCATGCTCGCCGCATCGCGCAGCACCCCGACGCCGAGGCCGTAGAGAAATCCCTGACACCACAGCGCGAGCGCCCCGGCACGCTCGAGGATCGGCCGCCCGTCATCGGGCAGCAGCAGATCGAACTGCATCTGTGCGCCGTTCAGCGCCCCGGCGGTGTCGCGGAACAGCCCCTGCAGTGTCTGTGCGCTCGGGTGGCGGGCCGAACCGTCGGGGAGAATCTCAAGCAGCCAGTCCTCGAAGCGGTACCCCGGCGCCGAGCACAGCGAGCCGGTCAGCGTGCCGTGCGCCTCGGCGGCGTCCGTGAGGGAGTGTTCCGCACTGAGGACACTTTGTATTTCGGCATAGTCGGCGAGCATCATTGGCCGCCATTATGCCGCATGTCGACGCCGCGGGATCCCCCGGCACCCTCGAGGGGGGTGACGCCTGGCGCTCATTGACCGCGCAGAGAGCGCGGCACTATAGTCGCGCCAGCATGAGCGCTGCCGCACCTTCAGTTCTGGAAGCCGAGCTCGGGCGTCTCGCCGGACGCGTCGATGAGCTGCTCACGGCTCTGGAACAGCTGCGCGAGGAGAACCGCGCGCTGCGCCAGCGGCATGAATCTCTCGCCAGCGAGCGCGCCACCCTCTTGCAGAAGAACGAACAGGTGCGTGCCCGGGTCGAAGCCATGATCGGACGGCTGAAGACGCTGGAGCACGGCGCGTGAGCCATGATCCGGCCCGAGTCAGCGTGCGCATCCTCGACCGAGAGTACATGGTCGCCTGTCCGTACGAGGAGCGGCCCGCGCTGCTCGAGGCGGCCGAATACCTCAATGCGCGCATGCGCGAGGTGCGCGACAGCGGCAAGGTGATCGGACTCGACCGCATCGCCGTGATGGTCGCACTCAATATGGCCAACGAGCTGCTGAAGGTCCGCGAGCAGGGCAGCCGGGTGTCGGTCGAAGCCGGCGACCAGGTGCGCGCGCTGCGCGAGCGCGTCGAGGCGGCCCTCGGGCACAACCCCCCGCTCGAACTGTGAGCTGCGGCGCGCCGCGATCCGCTCTTCTGCGCCCGCCGCGCCTTTGGTGTACAGTGTTCCGAGCGTCGCCTGCGGTGTTCGACACGCGGGCCGGGTTACCTCGGACCCTAATTGAAACACCCATGGGACTTTTGGGCTTGCCGGCAGAATTGTGCAAGTCCGCCCTGAGCGGAAAGCCTTACCTGCCGCAGCCCGTCCCACTTGTTGCTCCGGTTCGAGAGCAACGGTTCGCACCGGCACAGGCGGGTGACGCTCTCTGATTCCAGCCTGCAGCAGTCCCGCGCGGCGCTGCGGGCCGATCTCCGGCGGGCACGCCGGAGCATCTCGTCGGCCGAGCGCGCGCGCTGCGCGCGCAGGGTGACGCTGTTCGCCGATCGGACCGGATTGCTGCATCCGGCGCTGCGGATCGGTCTGTACCTCTCACTGCCGGAAGAACTCGACACCGGCGCACTCCTCGCCCTCGCCCGCCGCCGCGGCTGCCGGATCTATCTGCCGCGCATCGACGCGGCCCGCGAATCACGCTCGATGCAATTCGTCGGCTACGGCACGCGCGTGCGGCACAACCGCTTCGGCATTCCCGAGCCGCGCGGCGCGGCGCTGGCGAGCGCGCGCCTGCTCGATGTGCTGTTCATCCCGCTCGTCGGCTTCGACCGGCGCGGCAACCGGCTCGGCATGGGCGGCGGTTACTACGATCGCGCGCTCGCATTCACTCTTGCGAGCGCGCCGGGCGCGCGGCCGCTGCTCGTCGGACTCGCCTACGCGCTGCAGCAGCTCGATCGCATCGAGCGCGCCGCGCACGATGTGCCGCTCGACATGGTGATCACCGAGCGTAGCGTCGTGCACTGCGGACGCGTGCGCACACTGCGATGAGCGGCGGGAACACACTGCGCGTCGGGGAGTTCTGTGCGGCGTTAACACATCCTCTTCGGACTTGCTTGTATTTTTGTTTCGCATGTATATACTCGGCCCTCGGACTAACCCGTCAACTGGAGAGCCAACATGGCGAAGGCAAAGAAGAAGGCCGCGAAGAAGAAAGCTGCGAAGAAGAAGTAAGGCCTTTCACTCGGCGGCCGCTTCGGCGGCCGCCGAGTGAATCAAAGTTCGATGCCTCGTGCCCGCGCAAGCGGGCACATTCGTTTCCGGACCCTGGAAAACAGCTGTGAATCAGATCATCTCCGCAGGCTCGAATGACGCCGAGACGAACGCCAAGAAGCGCCGCAGCGCCGAAGCGGCGCTGCGCTACGTGGAACCCGGCACCGTGCTCGGCGTCGGCACCGGCTCGACCGTCGGGCATTTCATCGCAGCGCTCGCGGCACGCCCCGGGCTGGTGCGCTCGGCCGTCTCGAGCTCCGAGGCGACCACCCGCCTGCTGCAGGCCGCAGGCATCGAGGTGCTCGACCTCAACGAGGTCGCCGCGATCCACGTGTACATCGACGGCGCCGATGAGGCGACCCGCGCCCGCCACCTCATCAAGGGCGGCGGCGGGGCGCTGACGCGCGAGAAAATCGTCGCGGCGGCCGCGCAGCGCTTCGTATGCATCGTCGATGACGGCAAGCTGGTCGGTACGCTCGGGGTGTTTCCGCTGCCGATCGAGGTCATTCCCATGGCGCGCGAGCTGGTGGCGCGCGCCATCGAGGCACGCGGCGGGCGGCCGGTGTGGCGGCGCGAGTGTGTGACGGACAACGGCAACCATGTGCTCGATGTGCACGGGCTTTCGATCCCCGACCCGTGCGCGCTCGAGTGCGAGCTGAACCAGATCGCCGGCGTGGTGACGGTGGGGCTGTTCGCGCAGCGTCCGGCGGACGTACTGGTGGTCGGCACCGCGACGGGCACCGAGACGATCTAGCGCTCGCCGCTACGCGCCGCTGCCGGAGGAGGCCACCACGAGGGCCGGGCGCGGCGGCTCCTGCACCAGCTCACGCAGCGTCAGGTCGGCACAGCGGCTGCGGCGTGCCTCGTCGATCGCCGCGAGCAAGCGGTCGACGGGCGGAATGGGCACGACGCGCGGCGTGAAGTCCCCGGGCCGGCGGCTGCGCGCGACATCGAGGATCTCCGCGACCCGGATGCGCCCGAGGTCGCGCGCCGGCAACAGCTCGTCCTCCTCGGTCACCACCAGGATGCCGCAGTGCTCGAGGGCCGTGACCATCTGCGCCACCGCGATACCGGGCAGCCCGAGTTCGGTGGCGAGCGCGGTCAGACTCCAGCGCCGCTCGCCCGTCATGTAGGCGCGCCCCACCAGATACATCATGCGCAGCGCCAGCTGTTCGGACTCCGCACCGGAGAGCTTCAGCTCCTGCAGCCCCAGGCGCAGGTACATCGGGTTCTGGATGTAGAACGACAGCTGCGCCCCGGCCAGGAGGATCAGCCAGCCCAGATACGTCCACAGCAGCCCCGCGACGATGAACGCGAAACCGGCGTAGACGATCGCGAGGCGCGTCGAGTGCACCACAAAGGCCGTGAACACGTGCCCCACGGCCGCCCAGATCACGCCCGCCACCAGTGCGCCGATCATCGCCGGACGCCAGCGCACACGCGTATTGGGCACCATCAGGTACAGCCCGGTGAAGAACACGATGACCGTGATGTAGGGAGCGATCTTGATCCCCGCGGCGGCGAGCAGATCGATCCACGGCAGGCGTCGCAGGTCGCGAAACGGCGCACTGTCGATGGCCCGGTGCGAGAAGCCGATGAACATCACCAGAATGACCGGTCCGCCGACCACCAGGGTGAGGTACTCGGTGATGCGCCGCGCGAAGCTGCGCGCCTTCTGCACGCGCCAGAGGAAGTTGAAGCTGTCCTCGACCTTCTTGATGGTACCGATCAGTGTCCAGGCGAGCAGCGCGA
>JAPTUI010000555.1 GCA_028067895.1 Pseudomonadota bacterium
GTCCATCACGCGGCCGCTTCCTGTTCGCCGCGGTGATCGAGAAGAGCCGCGATGTCTACGGCGAGACGGCCGTGGCGCGCGCCACCGAGGAGGTGTGCAAGCGCTTCGACCGACTGCTCCAGCGGCGCTACCAGCGCGACAACGATCCGCAGCGGGGCCTCATCATCTTCTCCGAAGGGCGCTTCGATGCCCGCGCGAAGATCTGGGTCAAAGACTTCCACCGCCGCGGCACGCAGTGGGGCGCAATCAATAATCTCGCAGACATCCCGTACTTCGCCGCCTCGCACGAGTCCCGCCTCCTGCAGGCAGCGGACCTGGTGTCACACGCGACCTGGCTTCTGTACGAGCGGCACGATGCCAGCCTCTTTCGGGCGCTGCTGCCGGCGTTCGACACGGCGGACGGCAACCTGCACGGCTTGGTGCACGTGCGCGCGAGCGCGGCCACGTGCGATTGCCCGGCGTGCATCGGCGAGCATGAGGCGAGTTCGTGGCTGGGTTCACAGCCATGAGCGCGGCACCAATTGCGCAATATTCGATGATGGTAGCGGTCGCTGCTGGGGGCAGGCGATGCTGGTGGCGAAGGGGACGGGCGGTGAGCACCAATCATACGCGGACCGCGGACAGCCAGTGTCGGAGCTCGTCGTGAAAAAGAGGTCAGCACCCGACTCAAGGATCACACCCTTCGGGTACATAGATCTTTTCTGTGGTTGCGGAGGATTCAGCCTGGGGCTGGAGCGCGCCGGCCTAAGGTGTCTCGCCGCCATTGATCATGATCCGGCGGCGATCAAGGCCTTCAAGATGAACATCCCTGACGTTCAGCACGCACTGGAACGCGACCTGACCAGCTTCACGCCGGAGCAGCTCCGGAAGCTAATAGGGCCTGTGAACGTCGACGCGATCATCGGCGGCCCACCATGCCAGGGTTTCAGCAGGGTGCGGAGGGTCGACGGCAGCAACAACGGGAAGCGGCTGGTCCCGGACGGACGCCGGCTGCTGTATCGGAATTACCTGCACTTCGTCGAATATTTCCGCCCGTCGATTTTTGTCATGGAGAACGTGCCGGGCATCCGCAATGCCGCCGGCGGCGAGTTCTTCATCTCGATTCAAAGGGAGGCGCGAAAGCTTGGCTATCGTGTGCACGCCGCCGGGATATGCGCGTGGCAGCACGGTGTCCCTCAGAAGCGGGAACGCCAGCTCATCATCGGCACGGCCTGCGAACTCCCGATCTTCTCGACGACGTTGTATTTGCCGCAGACCCATGAAGATCCGGACGGACGGGTGAACAGTCGCAAACCCCGCGAACAGCGTCGCGGGCGCGGCCGGCCCCGGATGCTGCAGAAGCCGGTCACGTTGTGGGAAGCCATCGGCGACCTTCCGCCCGTGTCTGTCGGCGGCGGTGTGCCAGAAATGGACTACGACATCGTCCGCGGCCGGAACCACCTTGAGACGTATGGTGACCGTTATCTGATCGACGCGCTCCAGGTGCATCGTTCCGAAAAACTCACCATGCATGTGGCCCGTCCGCACAGCGAGCGTGATCTGCGCGATTTTGACAGGTTGCACGAGGGGGAGACCAGCAAAGAAGCGATCGCACGGGGCGAGGAGATGGAATTCCCGTATGACCGGACGCATTTCAAGGATCGATACACGAAGCAACATCGTCGCGAGCTTTGCTCCACGATCGTTGCGCATCTGGCCAAGGATGGGCTCATGTTCATCCATCCGACGCAGCGCCGCTCGCTGACGGTCAGGGAGGCTGCACGGATACAGACCTTCCCCGACTGGTTTGAGTTTCCGAGATCGCCGACGGTGGCATTCCGGCTCGTGGGCAATGCGGTACCCCCGCTGCTCGCGGAGGCGATGGGCCGCGGACTGAGGCAGTACCTGTCCGCGGCATTGCCGGCCCGTCAGCTTTCGCCGCTGCCGAAAACGGCGCATGAGGCGGCGAACTGGCTCACATCGGCGGTCGGCCACGCGGCCGGTCCGCGACAACTCCGGGAACTGCCGATGGAGGAACTCAAACGGGCGTGGTTCTCGATCGGATTTCTTCACAACTGGCTGCATCCAGACAGCGTGTTTGAGAACGACGGCCAGATGCTGCCTGCGGCGGAGGAGCAGGTGCCATTGGCACTGCTCGTGCCCGAAGTGGCCACCCCGGTGTATGCGATCAGTGGCTGGCCCGTCAGACTGATACCGCTCGCCAAGGAGGCGGCGCGGAGGTTTCGGGATGGACGTCTGCGCTTCGATGAATATTATTGTTCCCAGGCCCAGATCGCAGGCTGGGAGTGGTTGAAAAAGCAGGGGGCGCGATGGCGCGAAAAGGGTTTGAGCTAATCCCGTCAGCACGCAGGCTGATCACATCATTACGCGACATGGGCTATGACTTCGCCGCGGCGGTGGCTGATGTCGTTGACAATTCGATCGAGGCCAAGGCCAGCCGCATCGCCGTTGACGTGCATTTTGACGGTGACGACTCCTCGGTGCGGATCGCAGACAACGGCGTGGGGATGACGCCTGCGCAGATCCGCGAGGCTCTCCGCTACGGGGCGGAACGCGATTACGACACCACGGAGGCGCTCGGAAAATTCGGGCTCGGCCTGAAGACCGCATCGATGAGCCAATGCCAACGGCTCACGGTTGCGAGCCGCTCCAGCACCGAACGCGCTGATATCTATGCGCACGCATGGGATCTGGACCATGTCGTAGAGACCGACCGCTGGGAGATCATCGAGGTTCCACGGAATGAGCAGCCGGAGGTGCTGAGAAAACCGCTGCTCGAGGGTACCGGCACGGTGGTGCTCTGGCAGCGGCTTGACCGGATCCTAGGATACAAGCACCCCTATGGACAGATGGCGAAGAAGCGTCTGTCCGTCATGTGCCGCGAGCTTGAAGTACACCTGGGAATGGTCTTTCACCGGTACATGACCGGCGAAGGGGTGACACGCAAGGTGCGTCTGACGCTCAATGGGAATGCGATCAAGCCCTGGGACCCGTTCGCACGGGGCGAGCCTGCAACTCAGAGCTTGGAAAAGGTGACCCTGCAATATGACCACGAGGCAACCGCCGGCGAGATAGTGATCCAGCCGTTCGTGCTCCCGCATCAAGATGACTTCTCATCGCCCCAAGCGCGGGACGAAGCCGCCGGACCGGACAAGTGGAACAAGCAGCAGGGGTTCTACATCTACCGTGCCAACCGCATGATCCAGAGTGGAGGGTGGTGCAATCTGCGGACCCTGGATGAACACACCAAGCTCGCACGCGTCGCCATCAGCTTCCGGCCCGCTCTCGACGAGGCCTTCAGGATCAACGTCGCAAAGATGAAGGTGCAACTGCCACAACAGCTGAAGGAGCAGTTCGAAAAGGCGATCGGTCCGCTGATCAAGATCTCGCAGAGCACCTATCGCCGGGCGGCGCGCAGCGCCCCGCACGCGGTCCCGCCGGCGCCGAGACCGCCAGCGCCTTCCCCAGTACCGATTCCGCTGGCTCATCAAGATCAGACGTTGCGCTCGGATGTTGTCATGGCATCGGCGAGTAGAGCCGGATACGTGGCAGATTCAGCGGGTCCGCGAACGGCTTCACGCCTTTGGACCATGGAGGAGTTGAGAGCGAGCGCGGAAGCCATTGCGACAACCGAGGAGCTGCCGATCATTTCAGCCGTGTTCAAGCGCCTCGCGAGACGGCTGGACGATGAGTGAACTCACGTTTGACATTGCGCTGCGCATCGTCCGCGTGCTCATCGCGAACGGACTGCCAAGGGACGCCGCGGTCGCCAACTCCGCGATCCCTCAGGACCTCCGGCCGGCACTTCTGGCGGCGCTCGAGCGAGAGGAGAACATCGTGCTGCGACCGGCGCGCGTCATCTCCACGGCGCGCGGGCGGGGCGACTGGCTGCGCGCGCTGGATCGTTCGACGTGGCACTACTGGCCTGCGCTGCGCGATTACCTGTTGAACGTCAAGGATTGGGACGCCACCGCGGTCAGATCACTTGACGAGGCGACGGATAACATCCTGGCGCAGATGGCGGATCCGGCCGACCAGGAGTTCGACATCAGAGGTCTTGTGCTCGGGTATGTGCAAAGCGGCAAGACGGCGAACTTCACGGCGCTGACCGCCAAGGCGGCGGACGTGGGGTACCGGCTGGTCGTCGTACTCTCTGGACTCGACAACGGGCTGCGGCGGCAGACGCAAATCCGTTTGGACAAGGAGCTCGTGGGCTATGCGGACGGGCGACCCGAGGCCGTCCCGTTGCCACCTATGGGCCGGCACTGGCATCAATTCACGACGGAGGATCTCACCGGGGACTTCCAACCCGGATACGCCAATCACAGCGCCCTGCAGGGAAGCCAGCCGGTGCTTCTGGTCGTGAAGAAGAACGGACCTGTTCTGAGACGTCTGCACGCGTGGCTGGATGCCGCCCCGGAGGAGGTGCGCAGGACGCTGCCGCTCCTGGTCGTGGATGATGAGGCCGACCTGGCGAGCGTTGACACGCGTGGCTCCTATCAGCAGGTGGCCGAACCGGGAAACGATTACGAAGCGCCTGCGGTCATCAATGGTCTGATACGGCAGCTGCTGCAGAAGTTCCGCCGCTGTGTCTACGTTGCATATACGGCGACGCCGTTCGCCAACATCCTCATTCCGCATGATACGGTGGATCCAACCGCAGGAAACGATCTCTATCCGAAGGATTTCGTCGCTGATCTGCCAAAACCTCAGGGATATTTTGGTGCGGAGGAATTGTTCGGCCGCCAGGATCCACAGACTGGTGAGCCCGTTGGCGGCATTGACGTGGTGCGCCACATTCCAGACGCCGATATCACGGCGCTGGACGGCGGGAGATGCCCCGGATCGCTGAAGATTGCTTTGATGGACTTCGTGCTTGCGGGAGCCGCACGTGGGGAGAGAGGGCAGAGCGGCAGCCCTGCGACGATGCTCATCCATACCAGCCAGCGGATCGTCGAACACCGGCAGTTGTGGCAGGAGGTGTCGAGCTGGTTCCGCGGATTCAAAGACGAGTGGCGCTATCAGCGTGACCAAGGCATCCGCAACCGGCTGAAGGACCGGTGGGAATCGGAATTTGTTCCGGTCACCAGGGCCGGTTACGTGGAGCGCGAGCGTTGCTTCGAGGAGATCGAGTCCCATATAGGGCCATTCCTTGAAGCTGTTGCTCCTCCCCGGGAGATCAACAGCGCCACCGGGGAGATGCTGGATTACGAGCGCGAACCGGGCCTCAAGGCGATCGCAATCGGTGGCAATCGTCTCGCCAGAGGCTTGACGCTGGAGGGATTGCTGATCAGTTATTTTCTGCGGCGCAGCGCAATGTATGACACGCTGATGCAGATGGGGCGGTGGTTTGGCTTCCGCGGCGGCTATGAGGATTTGACGCGGATCTGGATGACGGCCGAACTCGCCGGGTGGTTCACAGACCTGGCGACGGTGGAGTATGAGTTGCGGCGCGATATCCGCCGCTACGAGACCGAGCAGGTCACACCCGCGCAGCTCGGAACCCGCATCATGCAGCATCCGGCAATGCTGGTGACCAGCCGGCTGAAGCAGCGCTACGCGACGAGGATAGTTGTCTCGCAGTCGTACTCGGAAAAGGTCGTGCAGACGGTGAAGTTCCCGTTTCGCCGCGCTGCCGATCTTGCGGTCCTCCTCGAGGAGAACCTGCTGGCGACGCGCGCATTCCTGCAAAGGCTCGGACCGCCGGCCGGCTGGCCGGAGAGCGGACCGATGTGGACCGGTATATCCGCAGAAGCCGTCCTCGGCTTTCTGCAGCAATACCGTGTGGACGAGGAAGCACGCAGCATCTCGTTGCCCCTCCTGCGGCGCTACATCGAGCAGGAGACCGGCGAGGGGCAACTCGTCCGCTGGACCGTGGCGGTGAAGGGGAGGGCGGTGGCCGACAAGAGCCTGGGTGAGGCGGATTGGGGCTTGACAGGCGGAGTCATCAACATGATCAGCCGTTCGCGGCTTCGCACCGATCCCGATTCTCTGGGTGTGATCACCAGCCCGGACGATGAGACGACCGGCTTCAACGCCGAGCAGATGTCGAGGACGCGGCAGCTCCGGCAGGCCGAGGACATCGGGCTCAATCCTGCGGCCCGCAGGATCAGGGATCCGGCCGAGGGGCTGCTCCTGATTTATCCGATCAGCCGGTTTTCGCGCCCGGATTCTGAATCAGCACGAGGTCGGCGAGCGGTCTATGAGGATCCTGGTGACGCGTCGGCACGCGACATTGTCGGCGTGGCAATTTCGTTTCCGCGGTCGCCGAGCGCGCAGCCGGTCACCGATTACCTGGTGGGCACCGTCGGCTGGACTGCCGAATGAGCACCATCGATCCCGGAGTGTGGAGACAGATCGAGTCCTCGCGGCCTGCAGGGGATGAACTGATCGGGCGCCCGGCGGCGCCTGACG
>JAPTUI010000414.1 GCA_028067895.1 Pseudomonadota bacterium
CGCCAGGGCGGCGATGGCGAGCCCGGCCGCGGCCGAGTATTCCACGCCGCCCCCGCTGCGACCGAATGTGCGGCACTTGTTGCGGATCCGCCGCGCAATAGTGCCGTCCGCGAGCAGACGCCGGTGCAGCTCGCGATAGCCGTCGATGAGCTCCGCGCCGGTCATGTTCAGCGGCACGACGTTGGTGTCGAGCTTGGTGTTGTCTCCGCCACTGTCGGTCTCGCGCAGACGACCGGCGTTGCGCAGGCGCTCATACAGGGGAGTGCGCGGCATAGCATGCAACAGACCTATCATCGCCGTCTGGATACCGGAGCGGACGATGAACTGGTACTGGCGCTCGAAAGTCGACGGTGTGTCATTGTCGAATCCGACGATGAAGCCCGCCATGACTTCGATGCCGTGGCGATGGATTCGGTGCACGGCTGCGAGCACGTCGGTGCGCATGTTCTGCACTTTGCGCATCTCTCGCAGGCTCGCCTCATCCGGAGACTCGATGCCGATGAACGTCCAGCGGAATCCCGCGGCCTGCATCAGCTGCATCAGATCCTCGTCCTCGGCCAGGTTCAGCGACGTCTCGGTGCCGAAGCTGAAGGTGTAATCGTGGCGGCGCTGGTATTCGATCAGGAAGTGCAGCAGCCGCTTGGCGACCGCCCGGTTGCCGATCAGATTGTCGTCGACGAAGAAGATTTTGCGCACGCCGAGCGCGCGCAGTGCGTCGAGCTCCCGACCGATCTGCTCGAGGCTCTTTTGCCTCGGCTTGCGCCCGAACATGACGATGATGTCGCAAAACTCACACAGATACGGGCAGCCGCGCGAAAACTGCATCGTGGCCGTCGTGTACCGCTCGAGGCGCAGCAGGTCGAAGCGCGGGACCGGGGAATCCTCGAGGTGGATGACGCCTTCCTCACGGTACAGCGGTCGGGCTGCGCCCATCTCGTAGTCCGCGCAGAAACGCGGCCAGATCTGTTCGGCTTCCCCGCTGATTACCGCGTCGGCGAGCCCCTCGTAGCGCTCCGGACAGAGTGAGGCGAAGCTGCCGCCGACGACCACGAAGTGTCCCCGGCGGCGGTAGTATTCGATGAGCTCCCGCTGGCGCGGAAACTGCACGCCCATGCCCCCGATCCCGATGATGTCCGCGTCGGGCTCGAGCGGCAGGGTCTCGACGTTCTCATCGACGATGCTGACCTGCCAGTGCGGCGGGGTGAGCGCGGCGAGCGTGGCCAGACCGAGCGGTGGATTGATCGCGCGCTTGCCGCTCAGTACTTCATCGACCGCCCAGCGGAAGTTCCAGAAGCTCTCGGGCGATTTCGGATTGATCAGCAGCAGTCGCATAGTGTATCGGACCGGTTCAGGGGGCGGGGATGCGGTGTTCGGTTCGGGAGTTCCCGAGCCAGGGCGGCCGCAGCCGGAGAGTAAAGCCGTGTCGGGCGGGCGCGTTTGACGGGCGTCAAATCCCGCCGGTGTACGGCCGTCCAGGCGACTGACGGGCGCGGCCGGATCTGCTAAGTTTCCGGGCATGCCCAATTCCGAGCACGACCGTCGTGCCTGGACGGATCAAGCCGTCCGGCGCATCGAAGCGGACTTCAACCGATCCGCCGATACCCATCTGATCCCGATCGAGCTGGCGCACTATCCGGGGGTGGAGCTGTATCTGAAGGATGAATCGAGTCATCCGACCGGCAGCCTCAAGCACCGCCTGGCGCGCTCACTCTTCTTGTACGCGCTCTGCAATGGCTGGATCGGACCCGACACCCCGGTGGTTGAGGCCTCGAGCGGCTCCACGGCGGTCTCCGAGGCGTACTTCGCGCGCATGTTGCGACTGCGCTTCATTGCGGTGGTGCCGCGCAGCACCGCAGCGGAGAAGGTCACCGCCATCGAATTCCAGGGCGGGCAGTGCCACTTCGTCGACGATCCCAGCCAGGTTTACGCGCAGGCCGAACAATTAGCGCGAGACGTGCGCGGCCATTACATGGACCAGTTCAAGTACGCCGAACGGGCCACGGACTGGCGCGGCAACAACAATATCGCCGAGTCCATCTTCAACCAGCTCAGCCGTGAACGGCATCCGGTGCCGCGCTGGATCGTGTGCGGCGCCGGGACGGGCGGCACTTGCGCCACCCTCGGGCGGTTCGTGCGCTACAACCACTTTGCCACCGAGATCTGCGTCGCCGACCCGGAAGGCTCGGTTTTCCACCGCTACTTCGCCGATCGGACCGTGAGGACGCTCGAACGTTGCGAGAGCTGCATCGAGGGGATCGGCCGGCCGCGGGTCGAGCCCTCGTTCATCCCCGAAGTGGTCGACCGGATGCTCGTGGTCCGCGACGCCGAGAGCATCGCCGCGGCGCGCGTACTGAGTGAACGTCTCGGACGCTCGTGCGGCGGCTCGACCGGCACCAACCTGTGGGCCTGTGCGCAGCTGATCAGCGAGATGGTTGCACGGGGACAGAGCGGCTCGGTGGTGTCGATTCTTTGCGATCAGGGCGAGCGGTATGCCTCGACCTATTTCAACGACGAGTGGGTGATGGCCAAGGGCCTCGATCTGAGCCGTGGGATGCAGACAATGCGGGATTTCTTTGCCGGCCGCGGCTTCAGCGCGGCGTAATCGGCTGACAGCCAAAGGGCGGATGTATGCGAAGCGCAGAGGGCACGATGCAGTTCGGGGCGGCGCTGCGCGCTGCGATCGTGATGGCCGGTGCGGCGTTTGGACTGGTCTGCGGTGTGACGCACGCGGCCAATGCACCTCTTACGGTACGCACCCAGTACGGTCGGGTCCGCGGCGTGCTTGAGCGCGGCGTCCTGACATTCAAAGGCATTCCGTACGCCGCGCCACCCGAGGGGGTGCTGCGCTGGGCGGCGCCGCAGCCACCGCGGTCCTGGCACGGCGTGCGCTCGGCACGCCATTTTGGACCCGATTGCATGCAGCGTCCGACGCCCGGAGACCAGGCGCCGCTGCGCACGCGACCGAGCGAAAATTGCTTGTACGTCAATGTGTGGCGGCCGGTGCATTCCTCTGGCAAGCCGTTGCCGGTGATGGTGTGGATTTACGGCGGGTGGTACGTCGACGGCGGCAGCTCGCCGGCCATTTACGATGGCACCTCGTTCGCGCGCCGTGGCGTGGTGTTGGTCAGCTTCAACTATCGGCTCGGAAATTTCGGTCTATTCAGCTTCCCGGCGCTGCTGCGCGCGCATCAGCCGGTCGGCGATTTCACATTCATGGACCAGATTGCTGCGCTGCGTTGGGTGCAGCACAACATCGCCGCGTTCGGGGGCAATCCGCACAACGTGACGGTGTTCGGGGAGTCCGCCGGCGGCGCATCGGTGAATGCGCTGCTCATCACACCGCTCGCCCGGGGGTTGTTTCAGAAGGCGATCATTGAATCCGGCGGTGGCGCCGGCTGGCTGGGGCCGGACCGGCCGCTGAGCGGCGGGACACATTCGGCTGAGGCGGTCGGAGTGCGTCTGGCGCATCAGTTCGGGGTCCGCGGACAGGGTCCGAAGGCGCTTGCCGCGCTGCGCGCGGTGCCCGCGAAGCAGATGCTGGACGGCGTGAACATGCGCACTCGCAGCCACGTCGTCGGTTACGTCGGCGGCCCGATCGTCGATGGCCGGCTGTACTTCGGACCTCCGGTGCGCGAATACGCCAAGGGCATGGGGGCGCGCATCCCGGTGATGATCGGCACCAACAGTGCGGATCTCGGCTGGATGCGGGCGAAATCCCTGACGGCGCTGTTTGCCGAGTTCGGCCCGTATGCCGCCCGGGCTCGCGCGCTATTCGATCCGACCGGCAGAGCGCCGCTGCAGCAGGTCTCGGCCGAAGTCGGCGGCGATGTGTGGATGATCGAGCCGGCGCGCGCGATCGCGCGGATTCTCTCGGCGCGCGGGCAACCCGTGTACGAGTATCGCTTCTCTTATGTGCCAACCGCTATGCGCGGCAAATGGTGGGGCGCTTGGCACGCCACCGAGATCCCGTTCGTATTCGATACCGTGCGTGTGCACTACGGGGCACTCGCTTCGCGCGCCGATGAGGCGATGGCTCGCACGATGCAGCGGTACTGGGTGGCGTTCGCGCGGACCGGTCACCCCGACCCGGCCGGGGAGCCGCGCTGGCCGCGCTACCGGGCTCGGGCGGATCGGCTCATGAACTTCACGGACCACGGCCCGGTGTTCGAGCCTGACCCGTACCGCCAGCGGCTCGACCTGGTCCTGCGGGCGGGCCTGCAGCGGCCCGGAACCTGAACGAGTGCGCCGGCCACCGGAAACTCTCCCCCTACGGGCGTGCTCAAAGAGGCAATGGCGGACCGTGCAGAGGAGGTTCGACGTGAGGCGCGTGCGAGGTTTCGTTTGGGCGTGCCTGCTGGGGGTGACGCCGGCGCTCGGTGCCGCGGCGCACGCGGTGCGGCCGGCGGTGGCGGGCGAGCCGGCGGTGTGGCGGACTTACGATCTGATCGTCGATCTGGACAAGCTGCCGCGCACCTTCACCTGCGACCAGCTGTGGTATGTGTTTCGAGGCGTGCTGCTGCGCCTCGGCGTACCGTCCGACAGCGTACACATCCTGCCGTACCGCTGCAGCAGCTCGCCCTCCGGGGATCTGCGCTCCCCGCGCGTGCAGGTGAGCTTTCGCATGCCCTCGGTGCTGCACGGTCCGGCCGTCCGATGGGCACAGCTGCGGGCAGTGCGCCGTACCGTTACGGTGCGCCCGGGCGAGCCGAAGCGGCTGCGGCCGACGGACTGCAGGCTGCTGCGCCAAATTCGCGAGACGCTGCTCGCGTCGCTTCCCGTGCATGTGACGAGCAGCCAACTGCGCTGCGCTCCGGGCGAGCCCTTCAGCGTGACGGTACGGGACTGGGTGTCCGCCGCGCCTTAACGCGGTTCGGTCGGCCGGCCTCGGCCGGGGCCGGATGCGTCGCCCGCGGGGCGACGCATCCGGAGAGCCTGCCGTGTGCTCAGGCCGCGGCGAGTTCGGCGGCGGCGAATTCGAAGTTGGCCAGCTTCGCCAGGAAATTGTCGGCGAAATCTGCGCGGCGGTTGCGGAAATCGACGTAATACGCGTGCTCCCACACGTCGAGCACCAGCAGCGCCTTGCCGTCGCCGGTGGCGAGTGGGGTGCCCGCATTGCCGGTCTTGGTGATCTTCAGCCGGCCATCGTTGCCGAGCACCAGCCAGGCCCAGCCGGAGCCGAACTGGCCGAGCGCGGCCGCCTTGAAGGCTTCCTTGAACTTCTCCACGCTGCCGAAATCCCCGACCAGCTTCTTCTCCAGGCTGCCCGGAATACCGCCGCCGGTGGCGGAGAGGGACTTCCAGAACAGGCTGTGGTTCCAGTGCTGCCCGGCGTTGTTGAATACCGGGGTGAGATCGTCGCGGCCGTGGGCCATGCGGATGATCTCCTCGAGGCTCTTGCCCTTGAGCGCGTCGTTCTTCTCCACCAGGCCATTCAGCGCAGTGACGTACGCCTGGTGATGCTTGCCGTGATGCAACTCCAGGGTTTCCTGGCACATGCCGTGTGCCGCGAGCGCGCCGGGCGCGAAGGGAAGCGAGGGTAGGGTGAAGGTCACGGTGGCTCCTCCGTCAGTGATACCGATCCCGGGTGGGCGAGCCCCGAAGGCTAGGAGACTTTTTGGAATTTGTCTAGGCGTGTCCCGGGAGCCGATCGGGCATAATGCTGCGCCCGAGAACGCCTCCCCCGTCTCCGGGGAGACCGATGCAGCTGAAGGCCCAGGCCCAAAAAATCGCGCGCCACCCGTTCCGCTTGCTGCTGCGGCTGCGCCTCGCATTGTTCGGACACGAAGAGCTCTTCGGCATCGTGTTCTGGGCGACGCTGATTGGCATCGCCGGCGCGCTCGCCAGCATCGTGTTCCGGGCCGGTATTCGCCTGTGTATCCGCATCTTCAGCGGTTACTGGACGCAGGCCGAGCACGGTTCGGGCCTGGTTCCCGTCGCGGTGCGCCTCGCCTGGTGGCACCGGGCGATCATCCCGGTCATCGGCGGACTGCTCGCCGGCGCCGTGCTGCTGCTGCTGCGACATCGCTTCGTTTCCTCCAAAGCCGTCGATTACATCGAAGCGGTCAACGTCGGTGACGGACGCATCGGCTTTCGCGCCTCGATCCTGAAGAGTCTCGGCTCGATGCTCACCATCGCCTCGGGCGGCTCGATCGGCCGCGAAGGTTCGATGGTGCAACTCGCTGCGATGCTCGGCTCGCGGATCGGGCTGCTGGCGCGCGCGCCGGTGCCGCGGCTGCGCCTGATGGTGGCGTGCGGCGTGGCGGCGGGTATCGCTGCCGCATACAACGCCCCGATCTCCGGAGCGCTGTTCGCCTCGGAAATCGTGCTGGGCTCGATGGCGATGGAGGGATTCGTCCCGCTGGTCATCTCCTCGGTGATCTCCAACGCGA
>JAPTUI010000392.1 GCA_028067895.1 Pseudomonadota bacterium
CGGGCGAATGCACGGCGCGCCGGGTTGGGCCACGCACCCAGTGCGGACTGCGGTCCGCGGCGGCCGGCGCGACGCGATGCGCCAGGTGAAATTGACAGCGCTGTCATAACGAGTATGCTGCACGCCCATGTGCCAAACGGCGCCACGATCTATCCGCAGAGCATCGGCCTCGGGGCGGCACGCGATCCGCAGCTGCTGCCCGCCATCGGGCGGGCCACCGCCGAAGAGGTCCGCGCGGTCGGGGTCGATTGGATCCTTGGTCCCACGCTCGCGGTGGTCTCGGATGAGCGCTGGGGGCGCACGTACGAGAGCGACCCCCAGAATCCGCAGCTCGCGGCCCGCTATGCGCGCCAGATCGTGCTCGGCCTGCTGGGTGTGCCGGGCACGCAGGGCTTTCTCGACGCCTATCACATGATCGCCACGCCGAAACATTTCGTCGGCGACGGCGGCACGCTCGGGGTCGACCAGGGCAACCACCCGGAAAGCGAGACGGTGCTGCGCGCGCGGCTCGATGATTCGGTGCGACCGGTGCTGCGGGTGAAGCTGCGCGCTCACCTGTTCAGCGAGGGAGCACCGTGCCCCAGACGATCGCCACGCACAGCAGCCCGGAGATCGCCGCGCGGGCGGCGCTTGATCGCTCGAGCGTGAGCGAGGACAACTCCATTATCGAGGCACTGTTATGCGCGGCGAAGCGCCGGCCGCAGTTTCCTGTGAAGGGCTTCGCGGACCTCGAGCATACCTGCGAATGAGCGAGCTCGTTCGTGCGCTGTACAACCACGATCACCGCCATAGCGGCATCCGCTCTGTCAGTCCGGCACCCCACCCCGAGCGCCTCCGCGCAATGCTGGGCAGCCAGAGGAGTGAGCTTGCGCCTCAAAGTCAGTCTTGACCTCCGGGGCGCGATCGAGCCTGAGGAGCCGCCCGAAGCCGGCCGGGTCGTGCTGTTTGATCCGCTCGGGACGCTGGATGCGCAGCAGCGGCGTCAGGAACAGCGTCAGCAACGTCGTGCGCAATCCTATAGAAGGTAGGTCCGATCCCGCCGTTTCCGCCTCGGCGTGACGTTCCTGGTGCCGGCACACCGTGCGCTCGGACCTGCCGAAGGCACGGGCCACCTCCTTCTGCTGCGCAAGGCCAGCCTCAACCAACATCACCATCCCATACCCTTCGGCCACCGCATCAGCAGCGCGGTAGTGATACACGGGCAACCCGCCGACCACGACCACCCGTTGATCTTCCTCAGCGCGCAAGGAGCAGCACTCAGTTGATTACCACGGTGTCTGAGGGGACCACCACGGGCAGCCCAAAGGCGAGCTGACTGTTCATGCCCGCGAGCAGAAACCGGACAGGCATTGGTACGCAACCCAATTGCGGAAAAGCTCGCCGAATCCGGCACTTGCCCGCCACCCTGCCCAAATAAACCGAACAGGTGTGGTCCGAATTCCCGGCAGTAAAAAGCTCAGGAATTTGGCCACCGCAAGGGGCTATGTCAGGAGGTCTGAATCTCGGGCGAACCAGGTTTCCCCCGTGTGTCCGCAGGCGCTCGCTGCGCTCGCCCGGCCGCTTGGCGCCCCTGGCATGCAGTGCGGGGCGCCGTCGGCCGGCTTTGGCCTGTGGGTCAGGTGGAAAACCGAACATGGAACCCATTCGATCACGCCGCTTCCGCAGCTGTTTATCAGGAAAATCATATGCTTGGGACCGAAAATTGTTATTGGTAATCTCGGCTAGAGCCTAATTTACGTACCACCGATAACATTACTGTCCTGAGCCGCTGATAATGAGCCGCATCCAATTGAGAGTTCAAATCATTGAGGCGATTTATTGAGGCGATTGTGCTATTAATAATCAGGCCAACATCGAACGATCTCAGAGTGACTTTCGATCGCGTGACAGGGCGCTGATGGGCCCGGAATCGTCCACAAAAGAAGAATTGAACGTCGATTGGATCGATCCATTGCGGCTGTTATCGCCGAAGCGCTTCGATTTTGCAGCGAAATCGCTGTACCTGCGATTCCTGAAAAATCACATCGACAGCGACTGGGGTAGGCAGGTGTATCGTCTGCATCTTTCCCTGTGGAACGGATTTTTCGAGAGCTTCCCCCCCAAGAACTGCGAGGCCGACTTCTTCGACGCCTTTCATCGAATCGTGGAGAGCGCGAAGACGATCACGACGGAGGGATTCCCCAGCATCATTCCGCTCACCCGTGATGGCGTTCCGCTCAACGGTGCGCACCGTATCACCACCGCCTTGCATTTCGGCAAGAAAGTCGCGTGCGTGCGAACCGAGATCCACAGCACACAGTGCAACTGGAATTATCGATACTTTAGACGCCTGGCCGACGGTTCGGCGCAAGAGGAAGCGGAGGATGTCTTCGACGCGATGGCACTCGAGCTTTGCCGTCTGCTGCCAAAAATCGCGATCGCCGTGATATTTCCGGCGGCGAAGGGGCGCGACATCGACGTCGAGCGAATTTTAGCCGACCATGGTTGCATTCACTATCGCAAGGACGTTCAATTCAGTCGTAATGGGTGCACCCATCTGATGCGCACACTGTACGAGCGAGAGCCGTGGCTCGGCGACCATGACAACGGGTTCGCCGGCGCGCAAAACAAGGCGGCCGCCTGTTTCCCACGCTCGAGGCCCGTAAAGTTCTTCCTGCTCGCCTACGACGAGCCCGCGGAGCTCATGCAGGCAAAGACCCGTGTGCGAGAGTTGTTCGATGTCGGGAATCACTCGATTCACATCACCGATACGCGGGATGAAGCCTGGCGCACTGCGCGACTCGCCTTCAGCAAGAATAGTGTCGATTTCGTCAATCGGCGCCCCGTGGTCATGATGAGGCAGTTCGAGACGCTCTTTGGCGAGTACCGTCGCGCCATAGCGGATATTCCGAACGACGAGGACTTCTGTGTCGAGGGGGGCGGAGTCATGGCTGCCTGCGGTATTCGTGATTGCGGCGACCTCGATTACATCTGTCACCAGGGCCCGCTGCGGGAAGGGGTGGACGGCCGCATTTGCCAGAACAACGCGCACGCCCGGTATCATCGGGGAAAAACGCTGGATGACATCATATTTGATCATCGCAACCATTTTTACTGGCAAGGTCTGAAATTTGCTTCGATTGAGAACCTGCGAAGCTGGAAAATGGCGCGGGATCTGGCCAGGGACCATCGGGACATCGCGTTGATCGACGCATTCCTGGCGACAGGGGCGCGCGCGTTCATGTCGCGCAGCCGGCGCGGGATGGCGGGGCTTTTGATGAGAAATTCCGGTAGGGTGCTCAAACGACTGGGGTGGGGCTGACTGTTCCCGACTGGCTCTGTTTCGGATTAAATAACAAGACCGCCGATCAGCGCATCTCATCGCGATTGGCAGGCTGGGTACGTGAATGAACGTAGTGATCGCGAGCGTTGCGATATGTACGCAGAACCGTGCCGACAGTTTGGCCAGGACGTTGGAGTCGCTCTGTGGAATGGAGCATGTGCCCTCGAGCGTATACGAGGTCGTCATCGTCGATAACGGGAGCACTGACCACACCCGGAAGGTCTGCAACGCCTTCGCGGCCCGCTTGCGGATACGGTATTTCTTCGAAGGGCAGCGCGGCCTGTCGATAGCCCGCAATCGGGCGATTCGCGAGGCCTGCGGTCGTTACATCTGCTGGACGGACGATGACGTGACCGTCGATCGAGGCTGGCTCCACGCGTACCTGAGGTCGTTCGCGAAGTATGCCGAGGCGGCATTTTTCGGCGGCAAGATCACTCCGCTGCTCGAGGCGCCTGCGATTCAGTGGTTTGCGCAGAATTATCGCGAGGAGCCGTTACATTACCTAGTGGCGTTGCGCGATCTGGGCGCGGAGGAGTTCCTGTTCGACAACATGCATATGCCATTTGGGGCGAATTATGCGATCCGTATGGATGCGCAGAGGAGATTCCTCTACGACCATGAGTTGGGCGTGCAGCCCGGTCGCAATCGAGTGGGGGAGGAGACCGCGGTCATCAAGTCGATGATGGGTGCCGGTTTGCGGGGCTACTGGATACCCGCAGCGGAAGTCTTTCATCATATCTCGCGCGAGCGGCAATCGTTGCAGTATGTCGAGGAATATTTCCTGAGGCACGGCGAGACGTCGGCGTATCTGTCGGGACACTTGGGTCGCAGGTCGGTCTTTGGCGCCCCGGCATGGGTTTGGCGCAGCTATGCCGAGAGTCTCTGCGGGTATTATTGGGCGCGCGCCGTCCGGGATCCAAAGGTATGGTTGCTGCGATTGAGGGATCTGGGGATGGCGAGGGGACAGCTCAAGTATTATTTGCGTGAGCGATCAAACAGTCGTTTGCGCGCTAGGCTTTTGCAGGCGCCTGCGGGACGCCGCGCCCACGGCGAATAACCCTGATCGCTGCGCCACGCTTGCGCGCGGACTCCCTCCGATCTCCATGGCATCCGCCCGGTCGAGCCGGCGAGACAGGTCCGAAAATCCGTGCGGGACCTGCGGGGTGCGAATACGGGGATCGTCGTCTGAGACACCGGATACGGACATTCTTGTGTGGACCGGAATCGCTGGTAACTTGGCTCGGCAATGCGTGATTTGGATTTCCACGCAGTGCTATTGATCGTCACTCTGGCCGAGCTCATGCGAGCCGGCGGTGGCCGCTCCGTCATCCAACAACATCGTGCCGATGTCGGCTACCACGGTTCCGGAGCCGGGCACGCTCGTCTTCATGTCGGCCGACTTCTTCGGTCGTCCCCTGTGTCACAGTAGTTGACGGTGCGCTGGGAGATCGGCGGAGAGCAGATGGTGATAGTTCATTGCAATGAAGAAGTGACGATCCACATTGGCCCCAAGCCGTGCGCGGTCCGGTATCCATTTCGCGGGGTGTTGACAGTATCAGCGGCTTGTAGGCGCGCAGGTGCTCATTCAAAGGCGCGGCCGGCAGCTCGATGAGGGACGCGGGCAGGCGCCCCCCGATCAGGATCGCTTCCGGATTGAGCAAGCACTCGTGCGTCACCAGGGTCTATTCCAGAACGTCGACCGATTCCGCGATCCGCCGGTCCGCCGTCGGCAGGGCCTGCGCAGCGAGCCACCTCAGCCGGCGAGGCTCGCGTCTCGAGCCGATGCACGAATTCCGCAAGGTCTCTGCACCCTCTATCGCAGACAGATTGACTAGTCTAATGACTAGTCATATGATTTGGCCATGAATGCCAAGAGCTGGCCTGTACAGGATGCCAAAGCGCGCTTCAGCGAGCTGCTTGAGACGTGCGTGCGCGAAGGACCGCAAGTCGTCACGCGCCGTGGAGAGGAAACCGCGGTGCTGGTGCCAATTCGGGAGTGGAAGCGACTGGGTCAACTCGCGCGGCCGTCGCTGAAGGCCCTGCTGCTGACGGACTTCGCGCGCGTCGAGCTGAACTTGCCGCCACGTGGACGGCATCGGCGACGTTCGATTCCGTCGCTTTGAGTTTCGCGGTGTACCTGATTGACACCAACGTCGTATCGGAGCTGCGCAAGCCCCGCCCGAATCCAAAGGTGATTGCCTGGATTCAGGGCGCCGAGGACCCGGCCCTGCATCTTTCCGCGGTTACGATTGGAGAGATCCAGGCCGGTATCGAGGTGACGCGCACTCAGAACCCGGCCAAGGCAGAGGAACTTGAGGCATGGGCTGCTCAAGTGGCGGATTCCTACCATGTGCTCGCGATGGACGCCGCGTGCTTTCGCCGCTGGGCCAAGCTCATGCACCGCCAGTCCAGCACCGTCTACGAAGACGCAATGATTGCAGCAACGGCACTGGTGCACCGTCTGACCGTCGTAACGCGCAACGTCCGTGATTTCTCGCGCTTCGACGTGCCGGTCCTGAATCCTTTCGAGTGAGCGGACCGCGACCCGTACGTTGCGATCGCGCGGGATCCTCCATGTCAATGACCGCCATGTAGAGATTTCTGTCACGCACGCGTACGTCCGCAGTTGGCCGGTGAGCGACCGAAAGGGCCGCCGACCGGGGTGCAAGACCCGATCCAGATTCCACCTCCGTCTGTTCTGCCATTTCGAGCGCATCAATAGGCAGTGGCGCATCTGCCTCAGATGGCAGAACGGCGAAGTGCTCGATGCCGAAATCGTGGATTACCACTGATGCGGGAAGGAGAACCGAGGATGGCTGCAGAAAGACTACGGCCGGTGCATCCGGGCGAGATCCGAGCAACTGCAGCCGGGGGATCCCGCGTGCGCTTCCAGGTAGCGAATTCGGACACTGTGAGAGGCTTGCGGACCGAGCTGATGAAGGCCGCTCGCTCGCCGTCGCTCCCAGGGCCGGGTGTGGCGGAGGAGCCGAGTGGGGAGTGGGGTTCAGCGCTCATCGGGGTTTTTCATTCCAGCGGTCCACCGT
>JAPTUI010000413.1:0-2223 GCA_028067895.1 Pseudomonadota bacterium
CGCGCGCAAACAGTTGCTCGGAAAAGCCTTCGGTCGCTTTCGTCGATTGGCCGCGGCGAATAGCCCTGCCCGGCCGTCGTCATCACCGGTCCGTGCCTGCGGCCGCTGACCGGCCGAACGCACCGGAGCCCCCAGCCTTCATTCACCAGGTCACCGCTACCATCGTGGGCTCCAGGGTCCTGTCCCCCATCAATGGCGCGCCCGATCTCGCGCTCTCCCGTCACCCGCACCCAAGCGGACTCATATTGCCGCGCGGTCCCGGGCTGCATTCTTCTTTTGGCGGACGGCATATCGGACACGAGCGGAAAATTCTACAAAAGTGGCGGGGCGCGGCCGGAACTACTGGATGAAGCGGCAATCAGACTCTTGGCAGAGTCAACGGATGCGGCGCGGACACTTTTGAAAATGCGGAGCTGCGCACGGTGCAGGTCATGCCTTCGCGAATCGGAAAGAAGCGCGCGATTCACTAGCATTGCTGCGGAGTGCTCCCGAGGGGACGCGATGCCGCTGAAGAACATTTGCTAGTGTATTGCGCCAGTTAGAAGACACAGCTGAAAACTCGATGCCCGACTCCGTGGATCGTTGAGATCCTGCTGTCCAGCGCGATCGGCGAGCAAGCAGCGCAGCTCAATCCTGTCTTTGCAAGCGCGAGGCGACGCGAAGCCGCCCGGAAGGCGAGTGTGCTCGACCTGCGCGCGCGCGTGTGGACAGGGATCCGGCGTGCCCCCGCGCCCGGCGGAAGCCGGCGCGGGGGCACTGATCGGACGTGCCGGGCAGCGAACCGCTAGCGGCTCGTCACAATGTACCTGCCCGGCCGGCTCAGCGTCACCACGGCGCGCCTACCGCCGTCGGTGGCCACGCTGGTCATCGGCCTGCCATTGACCGTCACCTGCGCATCGGCAGTTGAAACCGGCACCGAGACTCTCGCCTCGACCCGCGGCGGCAGGTGAATCGTGGTGACGTAGCCGTTGTGGTCGCGGATTGCCACGCGCAGCAAGCCGTGCGGCGTGGGCTCTGCGCCCTTGGCCCACTGCAGTCCGATCAGGTCGGGACGGATATCGACTTTGGCGAAGCCGCCCGCCGTCGGCCGGATTCCCAACACCTGACGCATCAGCCACGGGGTGACGCCGCTCGACCAGCCGTGCGCCAGGCTGACGAAAAAGCCCGACACGCCGTCGGCCTGGAGCGATGCCTGGTACATGAATCCCTTGAACCAGGTGGGATTATAGGCCTCCCAGAAACTCGTCGCGCCCTCCTGCACCATGCCGCCCCAGTACTGGCGGATCCACTGCAGCGCGGCGCGCCGGTGGCCCATCTTGGCCATCGCGCTCACCACGTAGAAGTTGTAATAGGGCGTGATGACGTACGAACGATACTGCGGCTTCCCGACGTGTGACAGCACGTGACGCCAGATTGCGGCATACTGATCTCTGTTTGCGACACCGGAGAGTACCGCGTAAGCGTTTGGCTGCCAGCGGTCGCCGAACGTTCCCTGCGCATTCAACATGTAGTTCTGCGCTGCCGCCTTGAGCATGACTGCCTCCGCGGCCATCCGCCGGGCATTCTTGTCATCGTGCAGAACGCGCAACAGATAGGCACCGTCCTGGAATGCCTGGTAATACTCGAACTGGGTCGCGATGCGGGTCTGCCGCGTGTAGCCGCTCAGGCGCGGCGCCCAATCCACGAATGTCCAGGCATGCGTGCGGTCGGAGAATACGGCATGCCGGTTGAGATCCCTTTCCATGTAGTCGAGCAGCTCGATCAGTCGCGTGTGGACACTTTGCAGCTGCTTCAGCGCGCCCACATGCAAGTAGTATTCGGTCTCCGCGTTCACCCACATCGCCGAGTAGCCCGGAATTCCGTTGACGGCAGCGCGGATCGGCGCCGGACCGATGAGGCGGTTGAGTGTGTTCTGCATCAGGAAATGATCGCCGAAGACGTCATCGATGGTTCGGCCGCTGACATCGAGGTCCCCGGCCCAGCGATTGCGGTCGCGCTTTGGTGCATCCCAGATGTCGTCCTGCATGCACAGGTGCGCCGTGTACGCGCCGATCGTCCACATCTTGTTGAGCAATGGACTGGACGATTCGAACGAACCCCGATACTTGACCGGATAGGCGATGCCGTCCAGGCGGATCGCGCGAAAGCGGGTCGCGCGCCCGCCGGTGAAGCGGATGACGACGTAGCGGAATGCGCTCTTCGGTCCATATGCCGTTCCGTGGG
>JAPTUI010000413.1:2233-6348 GCA_028067895.1 Pseudomonadota bacterium
ATACGGCTGCAGCAGCGCTTCGGCGGCCGACTCGCCGTATTGCACCGTCACTTCCGCGGGCGTATTCGAGTCCGACTTCAGTTCGATCCGGCCGTTGACTTCGCGCCCGAAATCCAGCATCACCTGCGGGGCATTGGTCCGCGAGACGTTCTTGGCGGGCAGGATGACAGTGAATGGCGCGGCGCGCGTGTCTCCGGTCAGCGCCTTGACGTTTTTAATCGCGCCGACACCGGCGTAGACGCGGCGGACCTCCATCGCCTGCAGCGGATACTGTGCGAGAAACGGGGAAATGCCCTGGTAGCCCGGCCAGGCATACATGCCGGCATCGGCATTCGCCTGGAACAGGCCGATCGAGCTCTCGATGCCGCCGAGGTCATCGACCTTCCGCCAGGCGGAGTCGTTGAAGTCGATCTTGTGCCAGCCTGCCGGCGCCCGCCGCGCGGTGGCTCGCCACTTCGCGTCGCTCATCATCAAGGGCGGCGCCTGAATGCCGCGCGCCGCCGGCACAATCATTGCCGCCAGCACTTTCCCGGCGCGCAGGTGCCGGCTGACCGGAGACTGTGCCTCGTTGCCGGCCATCGGGCCGCGCACCGCCTCGATGGCGAGCACGTTCTTGCCGGTGCGTAGCACGCGAGTCACGTTATGTTGGTAGACCCGGATCCCCATGGGAAAATCCAAGTTCAGCTGGTAATGCCCCACCTCCTTGCCGTTGAGATAGATAACCGCCAAGCGGGGACCGGCCAGGTAGAGTGTGGCGTGCGCCGGGAGGGATGTCAGGTCAAAGGTGCGCCGGAAATAGTGCGGCTTCAGGCCGGAGTCCCCCGCCACGTGCCGGTACGTCCAGATGTATTGTTCGGGCAGCGGCCGATGCAGCACGGATTCCAGCTGAGACGGCTGGAGATTCCGCGCCGGATCGAGAGATCGGTCCGGGATGTGTGTCGATCCATTGGGAGGCTGTGACAGCTCCGCGGCGACAGAGGTAGCCGGGATTCTCGCCAGCGCCGCATTGATCTTGGCCAGCACCGCGTTGGTCAAGCGTGACGAATCAAATGGTTGCACTTCCTTCAGCGTTTCGTCCCGTCCTTTGACGGCGATGCGTGCAGCACTGAATCCCGGCAGATATTCATCCAGGATCGCGCGTGTCCTCGGGTCGGCCAGCAACGCCCCGATGGTGAATCGGTCGACACTGTAGTGTGGCGTCGGCGCGATCGCGGCTCGCGCCGGTGCGGGCGCCTGCAAGAGCCAGGCGAACGCCAGGCTCGCGACGATGACGGGCATCACTCGAAACAATGGCAGTTTATTCATGATAGGCACTCAATGGAGCAATAGGGCTTGGCGAAATCGCACGGCGGAACACCGGGCCGTGGTAGATCGCTCAATCGATCTTCACCACCTGGGTAAGCAGCGTCACGGGACCCGCAGCCCCGCCGGGGAGAGCGCCGTACCCGGACCGCCAGGCCGCCAGCGTTCACCCAGACGCAGCATGGGGTCGATCAAGGTCGTGCGCTGGAGCGGCGCTGCCGCCGGCCGCGAGCCGCTTGCTGTGCTCATCAGTCATCGATGATTTCCCAAAGAGCCCCCACGAGTCTCATATAGTGGGCTATTATTCCATGAAATGACACTCCCTCTTGCTTACGCCACCGGTCAGAGGGCAACGGTGGCGCACCTGGAGAAGCTCATGCAAGCGAACCCAGCATGTTCTCGCGTGATCCCGGCGGCACGCCCGGCAGGGCGGTGGCTGCGGAGCTTGCTGCTGTGCCTCTGCCTCATAGGGACGTTCAGGGTGGCGACGGCGGCGGCTGCGCCGCGCCCGCCCCTGCTGCTCGGCACGGCGTGGTATCCGGAGCAGTGGCCGGAGTCGCGCTGGCCGAAGGATCTGGCGCTGATGCAGGCGGCGCACATCGACGTTGTGCGAGTCGGGGAGTTCGCCTGGAGCACACTCGAGCCGCGCCAGGGCGACTACCACTTCGGCTGGCTCGAGCGGGCCATCGCGGAGGCGGCGCGCCATCATATCTACGTGGTGATCGGCACGCCCACGGCCGCGCCGCCGGCGTGGCTGACCAGCCGGTACCCCCAGACGCTGCGCGTGCACGCCGATGGCCGGCGCGCCGAGCACGGCAATCGGCAGCAGTTCTCCTTCTCGAGCCGGCTGTACCGCAAGTTTTGCCGGGAGATCGCCGCACGCCTGGCGCAGCACTTCGGACACAATCCCGATGTGATCGGCTGGCAGATCGACAACGAGATCGGTCCGCCGTCCTTCGGGGCCCAGACCCGCCGGCAATTCCACGCCTGGCTGCGCCACAAGTACCGCACGATCGCGGCCCTGAATAGGCGTTGGGCGACGACGTATTGGAGTCAGACGTACGATCACTTCAGCCAGGTACCGATGCGCGCCGCGAACGAGAACCCCGGGCTGCTGCTGGATTTCCGGCGTTTCGTCACCGCGACCTGGGCGAGCTATGTACAAAACCAGGTGCAAGCCATCCGCCGTTATGCGTCTGCCCGGCAGTTCATCACGACCAACACCACCCATTGGGGCGATCAGTTCGATGAGTACACCGTCAATCGCGAGCTGACTCTGGCGTCCTGGGACGATTACGTGCCGAACGGCCGTTATCGGTGGCTCGACAACGCGCTCGAGGATGATCTGGTGCGCGGCTACAAGCGCCAGGACTTCTGGGTGATGGAGACGCAGCCGGCCTTTGTCGACTGGGGACGGATCAATGCCGCGCTGTCGCCCTCCGAGATGCACGATCTGGCCTGGCAGGACGTCGGTCACGGCGCCAATGCCGTGCTGTACTGGCAATGGCGCAGCGCGCTCAACGGCCAGGAGCAGTACAACGGCACGCTGCTCGGCCCCGGCGGCGAGCCCGTGCCCGCCTACGGGGTAGTCAAGAAGATCGCGGCGCAGTTCGCCCTCGCCGGGCCGGCGCTCGCGGGCACTTCCCCGCGCAGCCGCGTGGCGGTGCTGCAGTCCTATCCGAGCCGCTGGGCCATCGACTTTCAGCGCCAGACGATTCGTTTTGGCGTGGTGCACGAATTCACGGCGTTCTACAAGCCGCTCGAGCGTTTCGCGCAGGCGGTGGATGTGGTCTCGCCGCACGCGCCGCTCGGGCGCTACCGGCTCGTCGTGGCCCCGGCGCTCAACGTCCTCTCGCGCGCCGAGGCACGCCATTTGGCCGCGTACGTGCGCGCAGGCGGGCACCTGGTCCTGGGACCGCGCAGCGGGATGAAGAATTCCTATGATGCGCTGTGGAGCGAGCGCCAACCCGGCCCGCTGGTGCCGCTGCTCGGCGGGCACGTCGGGCAGTATTACTCTCTCCTGCAGCCCGTGGCCCTGGCCGGGGCGCTCGGCGCCGGCCATGCCTCGGTCTGGGCCGAGACCCTCGCGGCCACCGCCCCGGACACCCGTGTGCTGATGCGCTACGGGAAGGGCAATGCCTGGCTGGAGGGCAAGCCGGCCATCATCACCCGTCACGTCGGCAAGGGCACCATCACCTATGTCGGCGCGTGGCTCGATCCGGCCCTGATGCAAACGGTGCTGGAGAAGCTGGCGCGGGCAGCGGGTGTCCATCCGCTTCTGCCGGGCGTGGCGCGCAACGTGGAAGTCTGCCAGCGCATCGGCGCCGGCAACCGGGTGTGGATCCTGATCAATCATGGGCACCGTCCGCACACCGTGCATCTGCCCTCGCCGGCCAGTCCGCTGCTCACCGCTGGACCGGCGCGTCGCACCGTGGCGCTGGCGCCGCACGAGGTCAGCGTACTGGTGGCTTCCCACCCATGATGGGCCACACGAAATTCCGGCTCGCGTGCGCGGCCATCTGCGCAGCTGCGCTGACGTGCAGCGCCGGAGCGCGCACCGCGGCTGCGTCGGCGCCGGGCACCGCACCGGCGGTGCATACCGCACTCGGGCGCCTGTGGCTCGGCGCGGCCTGGTACCCGGAGCAATGGCCCGAATCACGCTGGCCGAAGGACTTGGCCTTGATGGAGTCCGCCGGCATCAATGTCGTGCGGGTCGACGAATTCGCCTGGAGCACGCTGGAGCCGCATCCGGGCGATTATCACTTTGGCTGGCTTGCGCGCGCCATCGCCGACGCGGCCCGCCATCATATTTA
>JAPTUI010000590.1 GCA_028067895.1 Pseudomonadota bacterium
CCGCGTGATGCGATCGACTCGGTCGGCCAGTATCTTGCGCGGGTCATCCCGGGTGAAGAACGCCTCGAGTCCCTTGTGGCGGAATGTGCGGATCACCCGGCGGACCATGGACTGCTATGCATCGCATTACAGTGTAATGCATCGCATGTCACCGTCAAGCCGCAGGGCGGTGGAGACCGTTCTGCGGCTGATTCAACCCGATATTGGACCGGCCGCCCCACTGATCGGCGCGGAACCGTATTCCTTCGCCCGACAGCGCCGTGGCTTGGCGGTTGGGGTGATTCCGCTCATCTGGGCCGCCCGTGGCCTATGAAGCTTTCGCCGCGAACTCGGCATCCGATTAGGGGTCCGGCCGCTGCTGTCGCGGATCAAAGTGCGCTCGCCTACATACTCAAAAGCCTAAATGCCCAGTTTTGGTCTAAGGTGTCTGGCGGGTCTCACAGTTATCCACACTCAGCTCCCAATGCGCGCTCGGTCGGGCGGTGGATCGACAGGAGTCACGTCGGCCGAGTGGACTCCCATGGCCCACAGAATCTGGAGCACGAAGCTAAAGCTAAAGGTACCACGCGAAGTGCGGCTGATTTGGGTTCGCTCAATGACAGCGACGTCGAGTGGCGGCCCAGGCTGGGCCTCGAGGAACTAGACGATCTGTCGTTTCCAGCATCTGCTGGCCGTTCCGGCCAAAGGATGCTGGAAACGACGAAGCCCGCCATGCGGCGGGCTTCGTGGGTGTTGGCTGGGGGACTAGGATTCGAACCTAGGTAAACGGAGTCAGAGTCCGTTGTCCTACCACTAGACGATCCCCCAAGTCTCGATCGGCATGCCTGCCGGGCGGATCGCGCCGAGGCCGCTATTGAAGCGTGCCCCGGCAGGACCTGCAAGTCGAGGTTAGCGCTTGGAGTACTGCGTCCCGCGGCGGGCCTTGCGGCGGCCGACCTTCTTACGCTCCACTTCGCGCGCATCGCGAGTGACGAACCCGGCGTCGCGCAGCGGTTTGCGATAGGTCTCGTCGTATTCGATCAGCGCGCGGGTGATGCCGTGGCGGATGGCGCCGGCCTGGCCGGTGATGCCACCGCCGTCGACGGTCACGCTGATGTCGAACCGCGTGCCGAGCTCGAGCGTCTCGAGCGGCTGACGAACGATCATTCGGCCGGTCTCGCGGCCGAAGAACGCGTCGAGCGGACGGTCATTGACCGTGATCTTCCCGGTGCCGGGCCGCAGATACACGCGCGCGGTCGCCGTCTTGCGCCGCCCCGTGCCGTAATTCGCTTGCTGGAGTGCCATCGGTGGATTCCTCAGATCTCGAGCGGCTGCGGCTGCTGCGCCTGATGCGGGTGCTCGCCGCCGGCAAACACGTGCAGCTTCTTGAACATGCGCCGCCCCAACGGATTCTTCGGCAGCATGCCCTTGACCGCGAACTCGATGGCCCGCTCGGGATGTTCCGCGAGCAGCTTCTCGAGCGCGATCGACTTAATGCCGCCGATGTGCCCGGTGTGGTGGTAGTAAATCTTGTCGCTGAGCTTGCGTCCGGTGACCCGCACCTTGCCGGCATTGAGGACCACGATGTGGTCGCCCATGTCGACGTGGGGGCTGTAATCAGCCTTGTGCTTGCCTTTCAGGCGATGGGCAATCTGTGTGGCAAGACGCCCGAGGGTCTTACCGTTCGCGTCGACTACAAACCAGTCGCCGCGGACACTGCCGGACTTGGCGAAAACCGTCTTCATAAGAGCCTCTGCAGGGGGCTTCGATCCAAAAAGGACCCTATCTAAAGGGCCGGCAAGTCTACTGAAGGTGCGCGCGTATTGCAAAAGGCAGCAGCACATCTTGAGCGGGGCGGCGTCCCGGGACGCCGAGCGGCCGCTCAGCCCCTATAATAAAGGGATGGAAGCCTCACCTCTGGATGCCTTGATCACTGCGGCGGACCGCGCGCTGCGCGCACTCGGGGCGCCCGCCCAGGCCGCACGGCCGACACCCGGGGCGCCCGATACGGCCAAGACCGAGCTCTCACCCGAAGAGCGTCGCCATGCCGCCGGGCTGATGCGCGTCAATCATGCCGGAGAAATCGCAGCGCAGGCGCTGTACCACGGGCAGGCGCTGGTCGCCGCCGATGGCGCCACCCGCGAGATGCTGCTGCGGGCCGCCCGCGAGGAGGCCGACCACCTCGCCTGGTGCGCCACGCGGCTGCGCGAGCTCGACGCGCGAGCGAGCCTGCTCGACCCGCTCTGGTACGCCGGCTCCTTCGCCATCGGCGCGCTGGCCGGGGTCCTCGGCGACCGGGTCAGTCTCGGCTTCGTGGTGGAGACCGAGCGGCAGGTGGAAGGGCATCTGCAGGGGCATCTCGGCACGCTGCCGGCGGGCGATGCGCGCAGCCGCGCCATCGTCGAGGCGATGCGCACCGACGAGGTGGCTCACGGGGCGAACGCAAAGGCCGCCGGCGGGATCGATCTGCCGGCACCGGTACGTGCACTGATGCGGGCCACCGCGCGGGTCATGACCGGTACGGCCTATTGGGTCTGACCTGAAGGTAGATGCGGAACCGACTGGTTTTTCGAGGGGCGCGTGCGGTAGGCTTTCGCCCAGGGGAGTAAATTAAGTAATCTTCTCCTCAAGACCAGGCCAGAAGGGGAGCCGGTGATGGAAGAAAACATCGTCAAGCCGCTGAGTGACATCCCGGCGATCAATCGCTTTCTGAGTTATTGCCGCATCCGCACCGTGCCCTCCAAGACCGTGGTCATCCACGCGGGCGATCTGCCGGACGTGCTCTACTACATCATCAGCGGCTCGGTCGAGGTGATGATCGAGGACGAGGAAGGCAACGAGATGGTGCTCGCGTACCTCAACCGCGGGCAGTTCTTCGGGGAGATGGGCCTGTTCTTCCAGGATCAGGCCACGCGCAGCGCCTGGGTACGGACGCGCAACGCCTGCGAGCTGGCGGAGATGACTTACCCGCGGTTCCGGCAGATTGCCGCGGAGAGCCCGGGGCTGGTGTTCGAACTCGCCACGCAGCTCGCGACGCGGCTGGACCGCACCAACCGCAAACTCGGCGACCTCGCGTTCGTCGACGTGACCGGCCGGGTCGCGCACGCCATCAACAACCTGTGCGACGAGCCGGATGCGATGACCCATCCGGAGGGCATGCAGATCAAGGTGAGCCGCCAGGAGCTCTCGCGACTCGTCGGCTGTTCGCGCGAAATGGCCGGTCGCGTGCTCAAAGTGCTCGAGGATCAGGGGCTGCTGCGCGCCACCGGCAAGACCATCGTGGTGTTCAACGCACGCCCGAAGATGCGCACCCGCCCGGTGGTGGTGCCGGTCAAGCAGGCCGGCAAGGGCGCCCGCACGAGCGGCTCGGGGCCGGAGGAGTAGTGCGAGCCCGGCGCCGGGCTCAGGCGCCGGGCTCAGGCGCCGGCGAGCTCGGCGCGCATCGCGCGCAGGGTCGCGGCGTAATCGGCGCTGCCGAAGATGGCCGAGCCGGCGACGAAGGTGTCGGCCCCGGCCCGCGCGCAGGTCTGAATGTTCTCGACCTTCACCCCGCCGTCGACCTCGAGCCGCACCGCGCGGCCGCTGGCCTCGATGCGCCGGCGGACCTGCTCGAGCTTGCGCAGCGCACCGGGAATGAACTGCTGCCCGCCGAAGCCGGGATTGACGGACATCACCAGCACCAGATCGAGCTTCTCCAGGGTGTAATCGAGCCAGTCCAGGGGCGTCGCCGGATTCAGGGCGAGACCGGGACGGCAGCCGTGTTCGCGGATCAGCCCGATGGTGCGATCGACGTGCTCGCTCGCCTCGGGATGAAAGGTGATGAAGCCCGCGCCGGCCCGCGCGAACTCCGGGACGAGCGCATCGACCGGCCGCACCATCAGGTGCACGTCGATCGGCACTTTCACCCCGCGCTTGTGCAGCGCGGCACACACCGGCGGGCCGATGGTGAGGTTGGGGACGTAATGGTTGTCCATTACGTCGAAATGAATGAGATCGGCGCCGCCGGCGACCACCGCGTCGACCTCCTCGCCGAGCCGGGCGAAATCCGCCGACAGGATCGAGGGGGCGAGCCAGTGCGCGCTCATGCCGCCGGTCCGGTCAGACGGCGCAGCGCTTCACGGTAGTTCTCGCTGGTGCGCGCGATGATCTCGCTCGGCAGCTTCGGGCCCGGCGCGCGCTTGTTCCAATCGAGTGTCTCGAGATAATCGCGCACGAACTGCTTGTCGAAACTCGGCGGATTGACGCCCGGGCGATACGCATCGGCCGGCCAGAAGCGCGAGGAGTCCGGCGTCAGCGCTTCGTCGATCAGCGTCAGCGTCCCGTGTTCGTCGAGACCGAATTCGAACTTGGTGTCCGCGATGAGGATTCCGCGCGCGCGCGCGTGTGCCGCGGCGAACTCGTAGAGCGCGATGGCGCTCTGGCGCACCTGCGCGGCGAGCGACGCCCCGATCAGGCGCTCGGTCTCGGCGAAGGAGATGTTCTCGTCGTGCTCGCCGATCGCCGCCTTGGTGGCCGGCGTGAAGATCGGCGAGGGCAGCTGCGCGGCGAGCGGCAGGCCCTTCGGCAGCGGGAGGCCGCAGACCGCGCCGGTTTTCTGATAATCCTTCCAACCCGAGCCGATCAGATAGCCGCGCACCACCGCCTCGATTGGCAGCGCCTTCAAGCGCTTGACGATCACCGCGCGGCCCTCGAGGAGGGCCCGTTCGGCCGGATCGCTTACCACGGATTCAAGCGCACGGCCGGTGAGGTGGTTCGGGATCAGGTGGGCGGTGCGGGCGAACCAGAACTCGGAGATGCGGTTGAGCACCTCGCCCTTGCCCGGGATCGGATCGGGCAGCACCACGTCGAAGGCGGACAGCCGATCGGTGGTCACGATCAGCAGCGCGTCGGGTCCCGCGGCATATATGTCGCGAACCTTGCCTTCGTGGATCTTCTCAAGACCGCGCAGCGATGTGCGGTAGACAGTTGGCGCATCCATGCTTGCTACTATAGCAGTGCATGCACCGCCCGCACGTCCCCGCACGCTCATGAGATACACCGGTAAGCTCACCGGCGGGCTGCTCGGCTTCGTGCTCGGCTTCGGACCGGTTGGGGCTGTGCTCGGGGCGCTGATCGGCCACCAGTTCGATGCCCACGCCGAGCGGCGCGAGGCCGGTGGGTACGCCGGTGGCCCCGCGGCGGTCGGGGAGCGCTTCTTTCGAGCCACCTTCCGTGTCATGGGCTGTCTCGCCAAGGCCGACGGCCACGTCTCGGCGCAGGAAATCGCCGCGGCCCGCGCCGTGATGGGGCAGCTCGGACTCACCGGCGCGCAGGTGCACGCGGCCATCGAGCATTTCACGGCGGGCAAGCAGCCGGACTTCGATCTGCAGGGGCAGATCGCCGAGCTGAACCGGGTGTGTGTCGGCCGGCCGCATCTGAAGCGGGTGTTTCTCGAGCTGCAGATCCGCGCCGCCCTCGCGGGCAACGATCTCGACGGGCCGGTGCGTGCGCTGTTGATGCAGATCGCCGCGCGCCTCGGGATCCCGGCGTTCGAATTTGCCCACATCGAAGCGGCGCTGCGGGCCCAGGCGCGTCCGTTCGGTGCATCGGCCGCGGCCTCGAGCGGTGAGGACCTGGAGCGAGCCTACCGGGTGCTCGGGGTTGCCGCCGCCGACAGTAACCGGGACATCGTCAAGGCGTACCGGCGTCAGTTGAGCCGCCATCACCCCGACAAGCTCAAGGCCAATGGCTTGCCGGACTCGATGCTCGAGCACGCCAAGCAGCGCACCCAGCAGATCATCGAGGCATACGAGCTGATCCGCGAGCGGCGCCGGATGGACCCGTAAGCGCTCTGCGGGTGACAGACGCCCTGCCGGTGCTTAATCTCTGTGCGTCATGTGGGCGCGCATCTGGGCATTCCTCGACGACTGGTTCTTCGGTACCGCTGCGGCCGGGGCGTCGGCCCGCGGCCGGCTGATCCGCGCGCTGAGCTACCTGTACGCGGTGCTGCGCGACCTGACGGGCGGGCAGATCAACCTGCGCGCGATGGGGCTGGTGTACACGACGTTGCTCACCCTGATTCCGCTGGCGGCATTCAGCTTTGCGATCCTCAAGCTGTTCGGCGCCGGCGGCGATCTGCAGCCGGTGGTCTACCAGTTCTTCAGCGCGCTCGGGCCCGCGGACGCTGCGAAGCTGACCGCGCGCGTGGTGCTGTTCGCCAACCACATCGGCGGCGGGGTACTCGGTTCGGTGGGCTTCGCGCTGCTCGCCTGGACACTGATCGGTACCATCAAGAAGGTCGAGGACAGCTTCAACTTCCTCTGGCGCGTGCAGAAGGCGCGCAGCTTCGCGCGGCGCATCACCGAGTACCTCACCCTGGTGGGCGGCGG
>JAPTUI010000155.1 GCA_028067895.1 Pseudomonadota bacterium
TTATGTCGATCGCAGCAGGCTGCGCCGGCTCAAGGTGGTGGTCAACCCCGGCAACGGCGGAGCGGGGCTTGCGATCGATGCGCTCGAGCCGCACCTGCCGTTCGAGTTCATCAAGGTCAACCACGCGCCCGACGGGACCTTCCCCAACGGCATTCCCAACCCGATGCTCGAGGAGAACCGCGCGGCCACCGCCGAAGTGGTGCGCAAGAGCGGGGCGGACGTCGGGCTCGCGTGGGACGGCGATTACGACCGCTGCTTCTTCTTCGACGAGCACGGCACCTTCATCGAAGGGTATTACCTGGTCGGTCTGCTCGCCGAGGTGTTCCTGAAGCGCGAGCGCGGCGCGCGCATCGTGCACGATCCGCGTCTGACCTGGAACACCATCGACGTCGTGCGCGAACACGGCGGTACGCCGGTGTTGTGTCGCTCGGGGCATGCGTTCATCAAGCAGAAGATGCGCGAAGTGGACGGCATCTACGGCGGAGAGATGAGCGCGCACCATTACTTTCGTGCGTTCTCCTACTGCGACAGCGGCATGATCCCCTGGCTGGTGGCCCTGCAGGTGATCGCCGAGCGCGGGCCGCTCTCGGCGCTCCTCGGGGAGCGCATGCGGCGCTTTCCGGCGAGCGGGGAAATCAACCGCAAGCTCGCGACCGACGCGCGCTCGATTCTCGAGCGCGTCCAACGGCACTACGCGAAGAGCGCGCTCGCCGTCGATCATACCGACGGGCTGTCGATGGAGTTCGCCGAGTGGCGCTTTAACCTGCGCGGCTCCAACACCGAGCCGCTGGTGCGATTGAACGTCGAGAGTCGCGGCAGCGAGGCGCTGATGCGCGAGAAAACCGAGGAAGTGCTGAAGCTGATCGATGCGTGAGTGGCGGGTGTGAGCGGCGTCACACTGACGGTGTCGTCGCTTAAAGACACTGGTTCTCGCGCGCTGATCGAGGTACCGTGCACAGGACTGACTTCAGCTACCCGAACATCTGGGGGTTCTCATGGCGTTGTGGAAAGATTCAAACTCTCCGAGCTCTGGCTTTGCCGGTGGCGCAGCTCCTGCGGCACCGACGACGCGTGAGTGCGCGCCGAGCATCGCTCCGGTGCCGGACGCTCCGCGGCGCACCGGGCGCGAGCGTGCCGAAGCGAAGGAGTCCGTGCTCGCCGCCGGACTGACGCTCGAGGGCAAGGTCAACGGCACCGGCCACGTCCGCATCGCCGGCCGCTTCAAAGGCGATGTGCACATCGATGGTACGCTCACCCTCGATCCCGGTGCGCGCATCGAGGGGCACGTCAAGGCCGCGACCGTCATCGTGGCCGGGGAGCTCATCGGCAACATCGTCGAGGCCGAGCAGGTCGATCTGCGCGAGGGCGGGCGGATCGAGGGCGACATCAAGGCCGGCTCCTTCACCGTCGCCTCCGGGGCTCGCATGCGCGGCAAGGTGGAGTTCGGCTGGCACAGCGGTGCCGATGCCGACACCCTGACCGAGTCGGTGATCACCGGTACGGTATGAATGCCGCAGCGCGACCGGTGAGCGCGGGTAAGACGCGCGTCTGCCCGCACTGCAAGGCGGTCGTGCTCGAGAGCCTGAGCGTCTGCCCGGGCTGCCGTCACCACCTGCGCTTCGACGCCGAGGCGGCGCAGCGTCAGGAGGCGGCGATCCGGGCGCTCGAGGTGGAGGGCCAGGTCTGTCACCCGCCGGGGGAGGATCCCTGCGAGTACAGCATCGTGGTGACGGTGCGCAACGCGAACGGTCAGCAGATTGCCCGCCAGCTCGTGGCGGTGGGTGCGCTCTCGGGCGGCGAGCACTGCACGGTCGCGCTCGCCGTGGAAGTGCTGCCGACCCGTCTGCCGGAGCTGCCGCAGTCAAAGAGCGAGCCGGTCACTCTTGCGGCCGTGCCCGAACCGGTGGCCTCGCCGGCGGCCGGACGGCGGCTGCCGGACGGCACCGTGCTGATGCCGCCGGGGATGAAGCCGAAGCGTTAGAACTGTCGCTCGGTCTGTACCAGGAACTGCACTCGCTTGATGTTCGAGCCTCCGTCGAGCGGGAAGGCCAGATCGATGTGGATCACGTTGCCGAAGGCGGTGCGCGCGTTGCCGAGCCGCAATCCGAAGCCGGCGTCCTTCAATAACCCGAGGCTCGGTTGCGCCAGGGGCGCGCGGCCCCAGGTGCGGCCCATGTCGAAGAAGGCCGCCGCGCCGACGCGAAACAGCCGGAACGGATACCAGTTGCTGAACCAGCGCTCCTCGAGCGTAAACAGCGCTCGCGCCGTGCCGTCCTGGTAGCGCAGCGGGTAGCCGCGCAGGCCGCTGTCCCCACCGAGCAGGATCTGGTTGTCCAGATCGAGCCGCCGTCCCGCGGCGGCGGTCACCGCGGTGTAGAGCAGCCACTGTGCCCCCTGCTCGGCGTAGTTCACGACGCTCAGATTCAGCACGCCGTTCTCGAGCGTGCCGTGCAGCAGCCGTCCGGAGAAGCTGCTCGAGACCAGTAGCGTGTCCCCGTGCGGCAGCACGTAGCCATCTCCGGTGGTGAACGTGAAGGGTATTTCCGTGCGGCTCGAGCCGAAGCCCCGCCCTGCCCAGCCGACCCGTCCGGTGAAATAGGCGCCGAGATCGAAATCCTCGGTGCGGTCGATCTGGTTGTGGTTGCGCAGCTTCGCATATTCGTCCTGCACCAGATCGAACTCGAGCCACGGGTAGATGAACCGGCGGTTCACCGGCAGCAGCGTCGGACCGCTCCACAGCGAGCTCGGCGCGAAGTGGTGCTCATCGTAGGTCCAGCCCACGCTGAAGCGCCGGCTCCAGCCGTGCACCAGTCCCCGCGACCAGCCGAGGTAGCCCTGCAGCTGGCGGGTGTGCTCGGAGAATCGGTCGATGATCTGGCCCCGATCGTAGAGCGGCTGGTCGAAGGTCGTGTCCGTGAGCGACAGGCCGCCGGCGTGGCGCGTCTCGAGCGCGTAGAACGGCCGATTGATGATCAGCTGGCGCATCCGCCCATCGCTGAGGTTGCCGTAGGTGGCCGACACGGTGGTCCAGCCGTCGAACAGATGTCCGTTGGAGACCGAGATGTCCGACTCGCTGCGGTCCACCGAGTGCAGGTGCTTCAGCGCCAGCTCCGTGCCCGTCCCCAGGACGTTCAGGACCTCCAGCTGCACCCCGGTGCGGCTCTTGCCGCCGCTGCGCGAGAAGTCGAAGCCCGGATTGAGGGTCCACACGTCCCGCGTGGTCACGAGCACATCGACTTTGCCGTCGTGATAGCGGATCGGGCGGATCGAGGCGTCGTAGAAGTACGGATCGGCGCGCAGCAGCCGGGCCGACTCGTCGATCAGGTGCGCCGAGAAGCGCTCGCCGCTGTGAAACAGCAGCTGCTTGCGGATCAGGCTGCGCCGGGTGCGCCGATGCAGGCGGTTGGCCAGCCTGAAGAGCGCGTGGTCATCCTTGGGGTTGTGCAGATTGAAGATGTTCTTGTTGTGGATGATGATCCGGCCGATCACCGCCCCGCGGCGCTCGAGCTCGGCATCGGAGGGTAGGGGGGGCGCACGCGCCGATCTGCGCTTCGTGACTACCCGTGCGCTCGAGGAGTGCGCTGGCGCCGCCGGGCGGGCGAGCGCGCGCGGGCAGACCCACTGCAGTCCCAGAGTCGCGGCGGCCGCCAGCAGAGGCGCAGCGCACCAGGCTCGAGCGGCCGCTACGGTCAATACGTGCGCCACGCCGCGTCGGTGGGAGTGCCCAGTGCGCTCCGTCGGCGCGCTTGCGTGCTGGGTCGAGGGTCCGGGCTGCACCGCATCACTCCACTACCTCTCACGTGACGAATCCGGTGAACACTGTACAGGCCGGCTGGCCGAGCGGACAGTGCGGCATACCGCCAGGCGCAGAATCTCCGGTCGGGGCCCATCGTTGCGTGGCTCGGCCCGCGCCCAGGCTTACGCTCGGCCGTGACGCGAACGCGCCCGCGAGCGAGTCCGGTGACGGAGGTCGGCGCGCGCGCCGATGTCCCCCGCCCGCAGACGGTCGGACTGCGCCCGCGCATCGCTTCTCGGCATGGTCGGACGGCCACCGTCCGATTGGTGATATTTCGGTCACGACACACACTTACTTTTAGCGTCGATGTATCTGCCTGCGGTGCGGCGCGGCGCTCGGGCGCGTCGTCTCCGAGCCGGTGTCGGTTCCCTTTACAGGGTGGCGCCGCGCCGATCGCGCTGCGCTTCGGTGGAAAGACGGCGCGCGCGTGATGTTTCGCTACGGGCGGCCACTAAGCAAAGACAGGCGGTGTGCATATACACCGCTTTTGGTCAGATTCGAGTCGCTCAAGCGTGCTTCATGGTCGGTGTCGATCGTGGGCTGCCGTGTCGTGTTCAAAAATATAACAGTCAGGAGAGTGTCGTCGATGCGGCGACACTCCTGACGCCACGCATTGCGCCGCTTCGGCAGTCGCCGTTGCGACGAGCGTGGCGCTTTACATTTCAACATTGATCTCATCGACTGCGCATACACCAAGTGTTGTGTTGTGTCGGGTATTTTTACTACGCGAGCGATGTTACCGGAGTAATGTCCGCGAATTATCATGTAACTGATTGATGCGTGTGCGATCTCATCGTGATGGCACGGGGATTGCTTGTTGGCGAATGCACTGCGGACACTGTTGAGCGCATGGATGTTGGTGTGTGCGCTTCCGTCATCTGCAGGCAGGTCGAGATCTCGTCAATCACGGAGCATCCCTATGTCGCGGCATCATTCGAAGCGTCCCCGTTCCGCCATCGATCACGCGGTTGCCCTTGCGCTGCTGGCGTGCGCCGCCGGCGTCGCCGTGGGGCACGCGGCAAATTTCACCTGCACGCTGACAACGAGCGGCAGCTGGACGGCTGCGGCGAACTGGAGCGGGTGCAATGCGGGCGCGAGCTACCCGAACAACACCGCAGCAAATACCTTCGATGCCCTCATCGCGGCGGGCGCGGCCAATCTGCAAAGTGCCGTGAACATCGGCAACGCGACGGTGCAGGGCTCGGGCATCTGGCAGATCTATACCAATGCCGCATCCGCCGCGCTCTCCGGAGGCGTGAACCTTGCCGGCTCCGGGCTCATCGATCTGCAGGACTCAGGTCAGCTCACGACCGCCGGTGATGTGACCCTTGCTGGCGGGGGTGCGAGTCGCTTGAAGGTCGATGCATATGGCGGAGTCGGCGGCAGCCAGGTGGTCATCGGCGGCAATCTCGATAATCAATCCAACGGAAGCGTCTACGATGGCGGAGTGAGTATCGGTAACTCGGGCATGACGCTGGCCGATGCGGTGCAGGTACACGGGGGTCTCACGAACACCGGCATCGTCACGTTGAACGGCGGGTCTGTGGTCGGTGCGACGTCGCAGCTGGTCGTGGCGGGGTCCGCGCCGAGCACCCTCACGGGTCAATACAACTTGATCGGCAACGTCGGTGGTGCAAGTGTCCGCTGGGGCGGCGGCGGGATCACCCAGATCGGCGACGGCGGGGCGAATGGCGGTACGCTGCTGATTCATGGGGCCAACGCCTATGCTGAGGTGGGCTCGACCCAAAGCAACAGCGCACTGAGCGGCCTTGCGACCATCGCATCCAATGGTCTGCTCGATCTGCGCGACGGCGCGACGGTGAACATCGGCAACTCGCTCACCGTCGAAGGCGGTGGAACGGGTCGCCTGAAGGTCGACGGCTACGGGGGCTGCTGCAGCTACGGCGGCAGCACCGTGACGATTGCCGGAAATCTGATCAATCAATCCAATGGTGCCGGTATCAATGACGGTGGCGTGGCGGTCGGCAACGCCGCCATGGCTCATGCCGATGAGCTGACGGTGACCGGGGACCTGACGAACACCGGTGGCACCGTGGTCGTGCAGGGTGGGCAGACGGCGGCCGCCAGCGCCACTCTGAAGGTCGGTGGTGCGGCGCCGGCTACACTCACCGGCACCTACGCGCTCACCGCCAATGTCGGTGGAGCGTCGCTGCAGTGGGGCAGTGGCGGCATCACTCAAATCGGCGATGGCGGTGCGAACGCGGGCACGCTTTATATTCATGGGCCGAATGCATACGCCGAGGTGGGTGCCACCCAGAGCAACAGCGCACTCAACGGCCTTGCGACCATCGCATCCAATGGTCTGCTCGATCTGCGCGACGGCGCGACGGTGAACATCGGCAACTCGCTCACCGTCGAGGGCGGTGGAACGGGTCGCCTGAAGGTCGACGGCTACGGGGGCTGCTGCAGTTACGGCGGCAGCACGGTCACGATTGCCGGCAATCTGATCAATCAATCGACGGGAAACAATGACGGTGGGGTGAGCGTCGGCGAAGGACAGATGACGCACGGTGACTT
>JAPTUI010000384.1:0-5267 GCA_028067895.1 Pseudomonadota bacterium
GAAAGAGAATTGACGTCACCAGCGCGCAGATCACGACCTTCGCGCGTATGGCCGCCGCCGCATCCAGGATGACCCGCAGCCGCAGCGCAGCGCTGTACACACCGGGCTCGGTCAGGAGCTTGCGCTGGATGGTGATGCCGTCGGCCACCGAGTCGTGGACGATCTCCGCCAGCGCGATCGCCAGACCCGCCAGACCGAGCGTGTTGAGCGAAAGGCCCTCGAAATGCACAACCGCCAGTGTTCCCAGGATGGACACGATGATGGGCGCAAATGCCGCGACGATCATCCGCCAGTCCCGCAGCGACAGCACGAGGACCGCCAGGATCCCGGCCGCGCCAAACATCAGCAGGCGCAGGACGTTCTGCACCGCCAGCCGGCTGAACGCCGCCGGCGCAAAGACATCGGACAAAATGCGCACGTGCCGTCCGCGCAGCTCGCGGCGCAACCGGCGTACCTTGTGCCGAATGCTCGCAGACACGACCGATGTCGCCACGCCGTGCTGCGCCCAGACGACGAGAACCGCGCCCGGCTGGCCGCCGATAAACGCGGAGCCGACGCGCGGCGGCGCGGTGGTTGCCACCCGAGCCACCATGCCGATCGTCAGCGGACTGCCGTCGCGCTCGGCGAGCAGGCTGCTCGCGAGTGCGCCGCTGGTCAGGGTCTGCCCCTGCCCCTCCATCAGCAAGCGCTGATTCGGTGAAGTCACCGCCCCCAGGCCAAGAACGGCGCTGGCTCGATGGGCGGCCTTGGCGAGCTGAGCGAAGCCTACGTCCGTCGCAAGCATGTCCGACACGTGCGGCTCGATGGCGATCATCGGCGTCGCCACGCCGTAGGCATCCACCTTGGCCACGCCCGCTGTCGCCTCCAACTCGGGAACGATCCGCGTCTCGACGATCCGCCCGACCCTCAGCGGCGAGATCCCTTTGCCCAGCACGCCGATCTGCGCGGCCACGCCCACCATGGAGGTCAACCGCTCGATGCGCGGAACGGCCCCCGGCGGCAACGCCGGGGTCAGTTCCGACAGGCGTCCGGCGACCGCTTTGCGCGCTTGCGAAACGCTCGTGTGGCTCCGGAAGATCAGGGTGATGATCGAAACGCCCGGCTGCGAGCGGGACATCGTGGCGCGCAGGCCCGACAGACCGGTCATCCCGCGCTCGAGCATGTCGGTAACGGACAGCTCGATGTTATGCGGCGTGAGACCCGGAACGCGCGTGATCACCTTTACGACCGGCGGCTCGAAGGACGGAAACGCCCGGACCGTGGTGTTCCTGATAGCGAAGAACGCGACGACACACAGTCCGGCGATGACCAGGACCACCGCATAGCGATAGCGCAGGCAAAACTGCACCAGGGCCCGCAGCGCCCTCATTCACCGCTTCCCGACGGCACGCTCGAGCAGCGCCCACAGCAGACCCGCGCCCTCGACCGCGATCGGCACCCGGTCGTGACCCGGCCAGGCACTCTGATAGCCGGCCAGGTGCCCCTGGCTGTAATACGGCAGCGCATGCGACAAACGGAAGCTCCGGAACCTGCGCGCGCCGATTCTCCGGAAGGCAATCGCCTCGCGGCCGTCGAAAATCAGCGCCGAGACAGGCAGCTTCAAGGTGCGAGCTGGACGCGTATCGAGCCGCAGGCTGACCCGCAGCATCGTGCCCGACTGCAGCGCCGGACCCAGATAGTACAGCGATTGACCGATCATGCCGGCCGGCACGCGCCCACCGATCCCGAAAAGACTCAACGCCACCCGCCGCGCCGGGACGTCGGGCCCGCCGTCGACACTGGCCGTTGCGGACCGTGGCGGGCGCCGCAACACCGGATAGGGCAGGATGGCATCGATGACGGACACCTCCCCGCCGCCGATGCGGGCAAGCAGTCGCCGGTCATGCAGCAACTTTGCCGCGAACCGGTTGCCGTAACGGTCACGCAGGACCCCTACCATGCTTTCGAGTCTGGCGCTCGCCTCGCCGGCGGTTGCCTTCGCCTGCGCCAGTTTCTGCGCCGAAATGCGATACGGCTCGCGATACAGCGCCCGCGCCTCCGCCAGCTGGATCGAATCGAGTTTCGCGGCCGCACGAGCACTGCGAATCGCATCCACGGCGGCCACGATCGAACCGAGCCGCACGGCGCGTCCATAAGCGCGCCGTACGGGGCGCACCCACTGTGGCGTGATGTCGCGCACGATGACATCGCGCCGCAGAAGATCCTGCGCGCGCAGCGTCACCGTTCCTGCGTGAGCGCAACCGGCCACAGCCGCGACCGCCAGGGCCGCCGCCCCCATGAAGGTTCCATCAACTCTCATCGCGCTCCTTCCACAGCTTCCTGTGCAGGGCGGCCATGAGATTTCCGCCCGCCCGGAAATGCTCCCGCTCGGCACTGAGGAGGTCCAGGCGGGCGCTCAACACCAGCAGCCGGGCACCGAGGAGCCGTACGTCACCGATGGTCCCGGCGCGGTATGCCTGCCGCGACGCCGCAAGCTCGCGCTCGGCGGAGCGCAGGGCTTGCCGCGAGGCCGCCATGACCGAGTCGCTCCTGCGCCAATAGATGACCGCGCCTTGAATCTGGCTGAAGACGCTTTCCTGGACGGACTGCAATTGTTCCGCGGCGAGACGCCGCTCGGCGCGCGCCACCGCGATCTGACCCGCGTGTTGATTGAAGATCGGCGCATGAGCATGGATCCCGAGCGCGTACTGATAGGTATCCTGGCTCATGCCGTAGGTCGGACTGACCTTCACCCCGTTGATCACACCATAGACCGCCGCCTTCAGGCGGTATTGCACGGCGTTATAATCGGCGAGCGCCCGCCTGACCGCGGGCCGCTCAACCACCGCGATCCGCTCGTCCGCGGCCAAATTCTCGGGGACGCGCAGCTCGCGGAATACCGCAAAGCCGATCTTGACCCCCCGCAGTGCCGCAGAGGGCAGCCCGACAACGCTGGCGAGACGGGCCTTGGCCAGGCTCGCCGCGAGTTGCGCCTGGTGCTGCCGGAATGCCGCCCGCTCGGCGTTCAGCCTGGCGGTGGTCAAGGCGCTCGCCGATGCCGTACCGACACGGTAACGTTCCAGCACGGCCCGGGCGATCGTACGGTCCAGGGCGGCCTGCTGCCGGTACAACATGCTGGTTCGGCGGTCCACCCAGAGCGCCAGAAGCGCGTCATATACGCGCTTTCTTTCATTCCAGGCCACGCTGTCGATGGCGGCACGCGCGGCCACGATGTTCTGGCGCGCCGCACCGATCAAGGCATCCTTGCTCAGGAAATTCTGTATGAGGAAGGTCAGAATCGGTCCCACCGACCACGGTGTGGGCAGCGGCTGCGACACGTTGAAACCCGTGCTGATGCCCACCTTCGGATTGGCGATCTGCTCGGCGATCCGCAGCCGCCCCAGGGCAGCCCGATAATCGGCCCTGGCGATCTTCAACTCCGGGCGCTCGAACACCGCCACGTAAGTCAGCCGGCGCAAGCCCCAGCTGTTCCCGGGCGGCAGCCCGAGCGCGGCCAGATAGGTGGTGAGCCGCCGGTTGTGCAGCGTCCTCGCGCTGAAGCGCCGGGCGCTGGCGCGCAGATTGATGGGTTCGGGACGGAACGAAGCACACGACGTCAGGAGAATGCACACCGCGCAACCGAGCACCAACAGCGCCCCGGCCCGACCGCGCCCGGGGTCCCTCGCCGAGCTACGCGCCCCAATCCCGCCGCATCCCGGCTTCCCGCGGGAGGCGTCACAGCCGTGTCCAGTCACCATCTCGACCCGTTCCCGTCAGACTCGGCCGGTGTCTCCGAGACATCGGGAGAATCTCGCTTACCCGCCCAGTGCAAAAGTACTGCTCAGTTCTGCTTGGCCCGAGAGTCTCTCGCATCGCCGGGAGCGGCGCGGGACTCTACTCTGACGCGCGAAGCATAATGAATTGTGGCTCCGACAAAAAGGGCCGTCGTAATCTTGGGCGGCGAGCCGCGCCGAGCGTCGGGTCAGTCGTGCGCGAGCGAGCCGGTCGGAACGCTCAGCGGCGCCGCCCGTTCAGCGGCAGAAAACCGCTGTAGGGCACGTTGGGAATCGGCCGCCACGCGGCCACCCGCCGCTCGACCGCCACACGCTGCGCCGGGGTCAACGAATCAGCGAGCGCAAGCGCTCTCGAGCGTGTGCGCTCGCGCACCTGCCGGATGTTGAAAATCGTCACATCCGATCGTACCGGCATGGCCGCAACCGAACGTTGGGGAGCTGGAGAAGTCCTACCGGGGCTCGGGTTCGGCCTCCTACCACCCGGCGATGCTGCTGGGGTTGCTGGTGTACGGCTATGCGACAGGGGTGTTCTCCAGCCGGGCTCTGGAGCGGGCGACGTACGACTCGCTGACCTTTCGCTTTATTGCCGGCAACGAGCATCCCGACCACGACACCATCGCGCATTTCCGCAAGCGGTTCCTGAAGCACATTGAGCCGCTGTTTGTGGAGGTGCTGAGGGTGGCCCGCACGATGGGGATGCTCAAGATGGGCACCGTGGCACTCGATGGCACCAAGGTGCACGCGAACGCCAGCCGGCACAGCGCTCTGACCTACGGACACGCCGAGAAGCTCGAGAAGCGGCTGAAGGAGGAAGTGCAGCAACTGCTCGCGCTTGCCGGGCGAGCCGATGCGGCCGATATCCCCGACGGGATGTCGATCCCGGAGGAACTCGAGCGGCGCGAGAGGCGTCTGGCGGCGATCGCCGAAGCGAAGGAGAAGATCAAAGCGCGGGTCGCCGAGCGCGAGCAAGCCGAGTATGAGCAGAAGCTTGCGGCGCGCGAGGAGCAAGAACGGCGCACGGGCAAAAAGCCCGGCGGCCGAGCGCCTGCACCGCCGAGCGGTTCTGTGGATGCGAAGGAGCAGATCAACCTCACGGATGAGGAGTCGCGCATCATGCCGGTCGCTGGCGGCGGCTTTGATCAGTGCTACAACGCCCCAGGCGGTGGTGGCCGCGGGTAGCCTGCTGGTGGTGGCCCCCGAGCTCACTCAGGCTGCGAACGACAAGGAGCAACTCGCCCCCATGGTCGAGAAGCTCAAGGCGCTGCCGCAGGAGCTGGGACGGGCACGGCGTATCCTGGCCGACAGCGGCTACGCGAGCGAGAAGAACATCGAGGGCTGTGCGCAGGCGGGCATCGAGCCGCTGATTGCGCTCAAGCGCGAACGCCATCATCAGACCTGGCGGCAACGCTTCGCGGCAGCGCCCACGCCGCCACCGGACTCGGCAACGGCGCTGCAGAAGATGAGGTATCGCCTGAAGACCCCGGCGGGCCGCAA
>JAPTUI010000384.1:5277-6331 GCA_028067895.1 Pseudomonadota bacterium
GCCCTGCGCAAGCAGACGCCCGAGCCGGTCTTCGGGATCATCAAATCGGTGATGGGATTTCGACAGTTTAAGTTGCGAGGACTGGAAAACGCTCGCGGCGACTGGGGCTTGGTGACGATGAGCTGGAATCTGAAGCGAATGTTCGCCCTGCAGGGCGCATGAGGCAGCCCCGGCGCGCAGATCTTTCCGACTTTCCCTACAGATCAGCATGAATTACCACGCTCAAGACCAGAATCTCCCGTCACCGCGGACCCCCAGTCCGACGGGCTGCTAGGCGCACTTGCGCCACTGCGAGGTTCGCGCGGGCCGCACGCCCGATCCACTCGACTCCCGCGGCGTGCTGTCCGGGTCCATGAGCCCGGGAGAGCCGCTGAATACCCCAGTCGAATTGCGCAACGGGATTGCCCTGTCGGGCCGCAACGCCGACGGCCCGCGCACTCGGCGGCGCGGACGGTGTAGTGGCGCAGCCGGCGAGAATCAGCGTCGCAAGAGCTGCGGCAACCGCCTGCCCCGATGGAGTGAGCATTCTTTTTTGCAGGCTCGCCGTGTTGGTCCCCATGATTTCATGAGCGGCGGTGTCGATTCCCGGTTATACGCACCGGCCCACTCAGCCGAACCGGCCGGTGATGTAGTCCTCGGTCAAGCGGTGGCGCGGGTTGGTGAACACCCGGTCGGTCTCACCCACTTCCACCAGCCGCCCCATGTGGAAGTACGCCGTGCGCTGCGAGACGCGTGCGGCCTGCTGCATCGAGTGCGTCACGATCACGATCGCATAGGTCCCGTGCAGCTCCTCGATCAGATCCTCGATGCGCGCCGTCGCGATCGGATCGAGCGCCGAGCAGGGCTCGTCCATCAGGATAACCTCCGGCTGTACCGCGAGCGCCCGTGCGATGCACAGGCGCTGCTGCTGGCCGCCGGAGAGCCCCGTACCCGGCCCGTGCAGCCGGTCCTTCACCTCGTTCCACAGCCCGGCGCGCTGCAGACTGGTGCACACCAACTCATCGAGATCGGCGCGCGTGCGGGTCAGCTTGTGGATGCGCGGCCCGTAGGCAAC
>JAPTUI010000494.1 GCA_028067895.1 Pseudomonadota bacterium
TCGCGGCAGGTACCGCGGGGAGTAAAAAAAACACTCCGCGATCGCCCTCGACGGCAAGACGCTGCGCGCCTCCCATGACGGAGAAAGCGCGGCCCGGGAGCTGCTCGCGGTCTTCGATCAAGCAAGTGGAGTCGTCTTAAATCAGGTGGAAATCCCCGCCAAAGGGTGCGAAATCGCCGCGGTCAAACCGGCCCTCGCTCCCCTGGACATCGCCGGACGGGTCCTCTCCCTCGATGCTCTGCATACCCAGGTGGACACCGCGCGCTATATCGTCGAGGAGAAACACGCGCACTACCTGCTCACTGTCAAAGGCAATCAGCCCACCCTCAAAGCCGACATCGACCTGCTCGATCCGCCGGCCACCGCAGCGCACTTCGCCACGCAGGAAAAAGCCCATGGCCGCCTCGAGACCCGCCGCATCTGGAGCAGTACGGTGTTGAACGGCTATCTGCGCTTCCCCCATGCCGCACAGGTCGCGTGCGTGCAGCGGCAGGTGCTGCACATCAGCAAAAACAAAACCACTCTCGAGACGGTCTATCTCATCACCAGCCTCACGCGCGCTCAGGCCTCCCCCGAGCAACTGCTGGAACTGAATCGCGGCCACTGGGGGATCGGCGTGTCCAGGCAAAGGACACGTCTTCTAGTCGGTGAAAGTCCGACCGAGGTCAAAAGGCCCAGACCTCGTAGCTTGGGAGGCATCGTGGCGCGAAAGCAAGACGATGGGGCCCTCCGACAACATACTCTGAAAGGAGCATGCGCAAAGCACCAGGTTGCAACGTACAGTGAACGTAGATGTAGCCTCGTCACATGGTTTTTTCCGGTGGCCGAGACGGTCGATTACGCGCGAAGGCAGCAAGAACCGAGTAGCACGGGTCCGATGCGGCGGTTCTCACCGGCGGGGTATCAGCGGCGACATGGTGTGACAGAAGACGTGGAAACTGGAGAAGCCCTCGATGTCCGGCGGGGAAAGCCCGTCGAGGAGACACTGGCCATAACCGTGAGTGGGAAAGGCCGGTGTAGGCATCAGGGTGGCGGATCGGGTCGCAGTACCTGCGATGGGCGTGCAGCAAAACGCGCCCGGAGGGAAGGGCCCGGACCGGTGAGTACTGCGTTCGTCAAAGTGAGGCGTGGGTGAGATGACAAAGGCACCTATTGAACGGCCGGAGCTGCGGCTTGAGCTGCAGGATCGGCGGTTTGATTTGCAGGATCTGCGGCGACGCATTTATCGAAAGGCGAAGTCGGAGAAGACGCATCGCTTCTGGGGGATCTTCGTGCATGTGACGAAGAGACAAACTCTCGAGGAAGCCTACCGGATTGCCAAAAGGAACGGCGGGGCCCCGGGCATCGATGGCCAGAGCTTTGCGGCGATCGAAGCATCGGGGATTGTCCGTTTTCTGGAGGAAATCCGGGAAGACCTTGTAACAGGCAGATATGAACCCAAGCCGAATCGTCGGGTGGATATACCGAAAGAGAACGGGAAAGTCAGAACGCTTCAGATTCCTTGTATCCGCGACCGCGTGGTACAGGGGGCGCTGAAGCTTATCCTCGAAGCCATCTTCGAGGCCGACTTCTGCCCGAACTCCTACGGATTTCGACCTCGGCGATCACAGCACCAAGCGCTGGCGGCAGTCCGGCGCAGTGTGTTGCGGCGGATGTCCACCGTGATTGACGTTGACCTGTCAAAATATTTGGATGGTTCTTCACACTACACCTCCAGGTGTTTTGAGGGGATCGAAGAGGTCCGAAGTAATCGCAGGTATTTGTATTCTCAGGCCTTTTGCTCGCCCGCGGTAGACGTGGACGGCCTTGAGTTCGCCGCGCTTTACACGCTGCAAGATCGTCTGCCGGGAAACGCCCAGCAGCTTCATCGCCTTGAACATCTTCACATAGCCTTCGGGAGCGCTGTCAACAAAGCGCGAACGCAACTCGTCGTTGACTCGGATGCGCCACGGCGCACCGGGTGTGATCTGCTCGCCTGCTATGAAGCCATCATTGAGCCAGCGATGCAAGGTGGAGGGCGCGAGCCCCAGTGTGCGTGCGGCCTGCTCGATGGTCATACACTCTCCGTCCGGTACGTGTTTGTTCGGGTCGAAGCACGGTATCTCCCAGTGTGTGCGGAGGCTTGCTACGCGATTGGCGGTGAACGACAGGCCGGTAGCGGTCCTGCGGCCTTGGCGATTGAGGATGCCGGCGATGACGGTATCGGGATAATGAGTTGCCAAACGCCGCAACAGATCAACAGTATCATCGGCGGTGCGGATTGGCGAGGGATGCGAGCGCGGCAGCGGTACGTCGATCTCGCTCAAGAGGCCGCCACGCCAGCGCAGCGTCAGATGAGCGTTGGATTGGGCGCGCGCGACCTTCAAGGTGACATCATCGAGCAGCGTGCGCAGCAATTCCTTGCGATCGCGATCGCTTGTCGTGGGAGCAGACCAGACGCGTTTGAGATCTTTGCCGAGGGCGAGGATCGACTCGCGTTCTTCGCGTGTGAGCGGTCGGGGGCGCGCGCTCTCTCGATTGGCGAGCTCAGCTTCGGCGGTCTTGAGCTCCTGCAGGGCGCCTTCCCACTCGGCTTCGAGCCCGCGTGCGACGAGTCTGTTCTCAGGGTCCACCGCACGGTAGCGTCGCTCGGCGCGCTGCGCGTTGTATCGCGCACGTTCTACGTCACGACGGAACTGAGCGAGCATTGTCTCGTGATCGGCTTCAAACTGGTCTATGGCCTGGAGCGAGGCATCGAGACCAGCCGGTGCGAGTGCGGCGAGAAAGGCTTCGGCGACAGCCGCGTCGATCTGCACGCCACCGATGTTCAGGCAGTACTCTCCTCGACCGTTGACGATGTTCTTCCCGGCGCAGTGATAGCCGGGTGCAGAGGAGCGTCCGGTGTAATGCACGGCGAGCCGCCGACCGCAATGTCCGCATACGGCAATGCCTTGCAGGAGCGCGGCACCTTCTCTCACGGCACCTCCGCTTTGGTGCGGCTGGGGGCGGATATTGTGCGCCAGACGCTTTTGGTTCGCCTCAAAAGTGTCCCAGTCGATGTAGCCGGCATGATGGTCGCGGATAAAGACGGGCCACTCGGTGCGCGGGCGCTTTCTGAGTCGCTTGCGCAGCCTGCCGGCTTCATCAAGGTAGCAGCTGCACTGCGTTCGACCATACACGTAAACGCCGGCGTAGAAGGGATTAGCGAGAACGGCGTGGATCTTCGTGTACGTGGGGACGACCCAGCGAACTTCCGTGCGCGTACCCGAGTGCAGCGGGAAGCGCAGGCCCTGCGAGCGGAACCACAGCCACACGCGTCGTGCCGAGCCCATTTCGGCAAAGCGCTCGAAGACGGCACGAATAGCAGCACGCACGGACTCATCCGGATGCAGAAGCACCTCGCCATCAGTTTCTCCGCGAACCAAGCCGACCGGCAACCCGCGATGCAGCTCCCCGCGCGCTGCTTTATTGCGGATGCCACCGAGCAAGCGTGCCCGCAGGACGTGCAGTTCTGCCTCGGACATCGTGCCTTTGAGCCCGAGAACGAGCCGATCGTTGAACAGTCCTGGATGATATATCCCGTCTGCATCGCCGATGAGTGTATGCGTCACTCCACACAGATCGAGCAAACGATACCAATCGGCATTGTTGCGCGCCAGCCGGGAAACTTCCACTCCCAACACGATACCGACGTGCCCGAGAGCAACTTCCGCGGTCATCCGCGCGAAGCCGCTGCGCTCAACGAGTCCGGAGCCGGAGATGCCGAGGTCTTCATCGATGACGGTGACTTGATCGCTTCTCCAGCCGAGCGCTGTGGCACGGTCTACGAGCTGATATTGCCGCGCAGTGGACTCTCGGTTGTGTTCGACCTGCGTCGTGCTCGACTGGCGCACGTAAACGAGCGCATAGCGGCGCAGATGATCTGCGGTAATTTTACTCAGTTCGCTCATCGTCGTGATCTCCGGATGTTGGGGCGATTGCGTTGGCGATCAGCCTTGCGAGTTTTGCCACAAGACGGGCGCGCTGCTCTTCGTCTAGGCTGTGCCACACGGGCGCGGCCGCCTGCTGGGGCGGGGGTTCGAGAAAGCTCAGTTGCTGCATGGTTGGACTCCGCAGATACCGACCGAGGCGCAGTATTTGCAGCTTCCAGCCGCTGTAGCAAAGCGTTGATGACCGTCCGGGCTTGCAGTAACTCTGGACGAGGGGCCAGTGATGGCGTCTGAGATCGTGGTTCCGCGGACGAGGCCCGCTTCTGCCTGGTATGAAGGTCGGTCCAGGCCGCCGGCACCAAGGACCGAGTTCCATCGGGCAGCACCAGGGTCAGGTGCAGTTCCCCATGCCGGCGGCACTGGGCTAATACCTCGAGCGCCATGCCCTCAAAGGCGTGACGCTCGCGGACGATCGTTACTTGGCGGGGATAGTTGTCGAGGTGGGCAGTCTGTCGAGTGGTCTTTTGACACGGTCCGCCACTCGATCTTGCTGGACAAGATTGCCAAACGCGTCCAGGACCCGCGGGTCTTACATCTCATCAAGCAGATCCTCAAGGCTGCCGGGAAGCTCGGAGTGCCGCAAGGCGGTCCGTTCAGCCCGCTGGCCGCGAATATCTACCTGACCGAGATCGACTGGATGTTCGAGGCGATCCGACGCAAAACGGCACAGGGACCCTATGAGGCGGTGAACTACCATCGGTTTGCCGATGACATTTGCATCACCATCAACGGGCATCGCACGAAACGAGGCTGGGCGGAACGTGCCCTGCAACGACTTGAGGAACAGCTGACCCCACTCGGGGTGACGCTGAACCGAGAGAAGACCAAAATCGTGGACCTGCTGAAGGGGGAAGCCTTTGGGTTCCTGGGCTTCGATCTGCGTCGCAAGCGCAAACGGCTGAAGGCCGGATACTATCTCTGCATGACCCCGAAGAAGAAGGCCCGTAAGGCGATCAAGGCGAAGATCCGTGACATCATTGCCACCGGCGGGGCATCGACCGCCGCAGAAATCGGCACGCGCATCAACGCCGTCGTCGCCGGCTGGGTCGAGTACTTCCGAGTGGGAAATTCCAGTCGTGCCTTCAGTGAGGTGCGCGACTACATGGAGATGAAGGTCCGGACCCTTCTCACCCGGCGCAAGCGGCGGCGAAAGCGCAGCATCGGCTGGCGGCGATGGAGTAACGAATATCTCTACGGGGTTCTCGGATTGTACTGGGACTGGAAACTCCATCCCCTCCCGGGCTTCGGGAAGTTCTCGTGAAAATCACCGCCATGACCGCGACGACTCATAACCCTTTCGACGAATCTCACTGGGCGAGCTGCTTGCGGGAAAACCGCCTGAGCAGTTCCTATGGGGAGGGGCTGGAAACGGGCCGGACCACAGTTCGGTACCGCGTCAGTCCCTTACCCGACAAGCGCTGCACCACGTGCGCGACCGCGCTTTTGACGAAGACCGCTGCCGCGCCAGAAAAGGCCATGCCCCACGCGCACTGGCCTGCCTGCGCAACTTCGCCATCAGTGTGCTGCGCCTCTTGAACGTGCGCAATATCGCCGCGGCGCTCCGTGCGCTCGCCGCCGATGCCGCCCTCGTACTGAGAGTGCTCGCCCTGTAGCCCCCCATCGCCGACGCCGCACTCCGGCGCTTCGCTCCAGTCCCCCCCTCGAACCTCGCGCCGATCGCCCCGCGCGCTCCACACCCTTGCCCCTGCGCCGGAAAATCCTCCTGCCTGACCCCTCAATCAGGCCCCAATCGACTCCTTCATCCCCCCAAAACCCGCCCACGCCTCCGCTCGTCGCTCACCCAAAACACCGCACACTCGCCGGCAGACGACTTTGACGTTCCCTTGGATGGGCCTGAACACACTTGTCCAACCGGTCAAGTTGCAGTATTTTGCGGGAAGCCACCCAGACGGGACCGCCGCAGTGCTACCATCGCGCATCGTCGTAAGCACCTCGGCACGGCTGCGCGCGAACAGGGCCGGGAACCGTGCAGGTGGCTGCGGCGAACGTGATCTTCGAGCAAGAACGGGGAATCGCACATGAGAAAATGGCTGCTGTTGAGCGCTAGCGCGCTGGTGTTCGGCCCCGTCTGCGCCTGGGCCCGTGTAAGCCCCTCGAGCACGCGCAACGTCGCCGCCCCGATCCGCATCGACGCGGACAACCGCGCCGCGATGACGCATATGTTGCCGACCGGACGGGTACTGAGTCCGGTGGGCCTCATCAATGGCACGCCGAACTTCGCCACCGAGATCATCCCGTGGGGTGGGCGGCTGGCGGTGCTGGCCAACGGGGCGACGGCAGCGCAGACGATCACGGTGTATGCGCGGCGCTCGCTGGTGCGGC
>JAPTUI010000103.1 GCA_028067895.1 Pseudomonadota bacterium
CCGCACCGTCCGGCAGGGAGGTGAAGTGCAATGCCCGGAAGCGTTCCGGCACGATCGCATCGGCGGCACTCGTGGCATCGAGGCTGACCGGCAGAATGAACAGCGCACCGTCGGCCATGTTGCGGGCCCGATCGAGCGCGTAGTTCCACTCACGCCGGAAGTACGCCTCCAGGCGCCGCTGCGTGTTCGCGGAAATCACTGGAATGAAGTACGAGCAGCGCGCGATGTTGCGCTGGATCTTGCGATCGAAGTCATCGCCGACTTCCAGCTGATCGAGATCGAACCAGGGCGTGAGCCCGGCGGCATCCAGTCCCGCCTTGATCCGCTGCACCGCCGGGAGGTCCTCGCGGGCGTAGCTGATGAACACCGCGTTGTCGGGCATCTCACGCGCCGGATGCAGAAAGCGCGCCGGTCCAGCAGCGCCGGCGGCGGCCGCCGGCGCACGCCGCGCCTGCCAGCGCTCGGACAGTTCCGCCACGAACCGTTCCGCGCCGCGGTAGATCCGGGTATGCATGCTCACCTGGTGCAGGAATCTCACCAGCCGCTCGTCCTCGAGCGTATGGTCATCGGCGAGCACCTCCCCGACGTCGCGCGGCGCGGAGAGTCGCTGACGTTTGGCCATGCGCAGAAAGAGTCGTGCCACCCAGTTGGTGAGACTGCTGCCGATGACGAGCAGGTGATTGTGCTCGAGTTCGTGGAAGAGTCGCTCGGGCGAGAGGTGCTCGCTTTGCAGCGCGCAGAGGTACTCGAGCAGATCCTCATCCGAGATCACGTAACTCGGGGAGGCGGAGAGTTTGCCGAACAGCTGATACACCACCGGCCGGGTGAGCCGCTCACGCTCGGCGGGCAGATCGTTGACGCGGTTCGGTGTGTAGGCAATCACCTCGGCCGTCGGGGTCCCGCCGAAGCGTTCGCGGTTGACCGCCGTCTCGAGAAGCCCATCGAACGTGGTCGAGACGAATAGATCGAAATCCGTGATCGCCGCCAGCTGGCGCAGTGCCACTGGCGGCTCGAGCTCGGCATCCTTCAGGATCCCGCGCAGCCGCACGTAGGCCTCCTCGCGCCGCCCGCGGTTGGCGAGGAACAGGCACACCACATCGTTCAGCGTGTAGTGGGGCGGCAGCTCGCGCGCATCGACGTTGAGCTTCTGGGCGAGCCGCTCGGCCACCCAGTCGTAGAGCAGCCGCGGCCGGCCCTCGACGTTCACCATGAGCAGCTCGGGCCCGACGATCGGGATGACCCGCCGATCTTCGATGAAACTCAGAAGATCGTCCCAGGCATCTTCGTCGAGCACGGCGCCCGACATCAGGGGTACTGCAGCATGGGTCATGGGCGGCGGTGGATCGGCAATCGTCCTACTTGCGGACAGACATGACCTGAGGACAAACCCCTCGAACATGGCACGTGTATGGACCCTCCCTGAACCGGGCGACCCTTGTTGTTTGCGCTGCATGGTACGCTGCCGCCACAGGACAGTCCATCGGCGCGGCGCGGCTTTTTTTGCCCATCCGGACCGGCGGCCTGCCGCGCCATTTGCCTGCGTTTCACACCTGATACAGAATCGTCGCGCAGTCGCTTCGGCGCGGCGCGTCACCCGATACGCATCGCAGCATGAACCCGGACCGTCCCGAAATCCTGCCAGCCGCGGATCCCGATGCATGGGCATCGGCCGAGCACAGCGCGGCCCGCGACTCGAGCGACGATGCGCCGTTCGTCATCGGCGTCTCGGGACATCGCGATCTCGCTGCGCAGGATGTCGAGCGCGTCCGCGCGGCCGTGCGAACGTTCATTGAGCAGATTCGAGCACGCCTGCCCGATACGCAGATCCGACTCATGACCGGCATGGCGAGCGGCGCCGACCTGCTGACGGCACGGGTCGCACTCGAACAGGGCCTCACCGTCGATGCGGTGCTGCCGCTGCCCCTGGAACATTACGCGGCGGACTTCGAGCCGGCGGCGCTCGAGGCGCTCAAGACGCTCCTCGCCCACCCGCAGGTGCGCTGCACGGAACTGCCGCTCGAGCCGGGCGCTGCAGCCCGGGACGAGGCGTGCGCATCGCCCCGGCGCGATACCCGTTACCTGAATCTCACCCGGACCCTGATCGAGCGCTGCCATCTGCTGCTGGCGGTGTGGGACGGGGAGCCCTCGGTGCGCTCGGGCGGAACCGCCGACACCGTCCTGCGCTACCTCGGTCTGCGCTCGGACCGCAGGCCGCAGGGCCGTCCGGTGCTCGTGACCGACGGCGCCGAGGAAGAGGATGAACCGGACGCACCGCTGGTGTATTGGATTCCCGTCACGCGCCGTGGCGATGCGCCGCCCGATCGGGACGCGCCGCGCCGCGCCTGCTACCTGTCCGGTCTCGGCGATGACGCGCTGCAGCGCCGGGTATCGATGCCGCAGGGGTTCGAGGCGCAGCTCATCGACTTCAACGCCTACCAGCGCGACTTGCGCGAACTGCGCGAGCGCGGCGTACCGGCGCACCCGTCGAGTTCGCTGCTCAGCGCGCTGCCCGAGGAGGTGCTACCGCCCGCGACGCGACCCTGGCTGCAGCGCATCGATGCGCAGTACCGCAAGGCCGACGCGCTCGCGGTGCACTATCAGGCGCGCTCCGATCGCCTGTTCGTCTTCTTCACGCTGAGCGCGTTCGCGATGGGACTGTCCTACCTGGCGTACGACAAATTCGTCGCCAGTCCCCTGCTGCTGTTCGCCTATCTGCTGGTGTTGCTGTCGGGTTTCGGCATCTTCTACCTGCTCGAAGGACACCGCTGGTTCAGCAAGCACCTGATGTACCGCGCGTTGGCCGAAACGCTGCGCGTGAAGTTCTACCTCTCGGTCGCCGGCGCAGACCCGTTCGTCGACGTGCAGGACCTCCTGGGCTTGGTCGGGATCAACCGCTTCGAGGGATTCAGCTGGCTCACCTGCGTGCTGGTCGGACTGGGCCGACCGGCCGAGTGCCCCGCCCCGCCCGCGCACGATCCGGCGCTCGCGGCCATCGAAGTGGCCTGGCTGGAAGGCCAGCACGCCTATTTCGCGCGCAAGGTCGAGCACCTCGAGCGCATCGGGCGGCGTACGCTGCGGCTGCGCCGGATTCTGTTCGTGATCATTCTCCTGACCATCGGGGCGATCATCCTCGCCGGTCGGACCGCCTGGGACACGCCCCTGGCGAACGGAATTTCCCTCGGTAACGCCCTCGCGTTCATCCTGGGCCTGCCGGCACTGGTGCTCGGGGTCTGGGAGCTGCATCAGAACAAGATGGCCGCCCGGGAGCTCCTCTGGCAGTACCGCCACCAACTCGATCACTTTGCACGCGCGCGCGAGCGGCTGGCGCGCACGAATGTCCCGGCGCACCGCCGGCGGGTGCTGGCCCGCCTCGGCAAGGACTCGCTGATGGAGAGCTATCTGTGGACGATCCACCGCTACCACCGCGAGCACGAGCCCGGCCGCGGATGAGGCCGCCGCCCGCTTCCGGCGGGCGGCGGCGTGGACTCGAGAGGCGGGGTTTGACTTATCGATGAACCGAATTAACTTATCGTTGAGCCGAAGGTTCAGGCCGCGTCGGCATTTTTTACAGTCTTCAGATCAATGGTGAACCGAGTGGACGTAACTCATTGAAATCATTTAAATCAGGTCTGCTGGCATGAGGCTTGCTTTTAATCGCGCGGAAGACAAATTTCATCAGGAGCTCTGATCATGAATCGCTTCACCAAATTCGCAGCCGCGGCAGCGCTGTGCAGCCCCTTGGTTATCGGCTCTGCATTCGCCACCGTTGCCACCGTCGGCAGCGTGGGACCCATCGAGTTGATGATCATGAGCGGGGGCTCGAGCAACACGGTGCTGTACTCGGGAAGTCCCACCTACCTGAACTATTCGGCCGGTTACGGCCAGAAGGCGCCGCTAGCTGCCATCAACGGGTGGTCGGTCAATGTCACCGGCACCAGCAGTGCGCCCTCGATCAACTCGCTGTTCGGACTCGACCTGGCCAGTCTGGCGGTGACCTGCAGCGGACAAAAGTGGGGATGCAGCGCCGATCCGCTGACCCTCGCCATCAGCGCCACCGGCTTCACCACATCGATTGGTCCGGATGGGCTGCAGGGCGGATTCGGTGGGAGCGCGATTGGTGGAGTCGCGACCTCGACGGCGTATTACGATCTCAATAACAACTACTTCTGCAACAGCACGACCACTGCCGGGATGGATTGCGGCGGTACCAACGAGATCGGCACGGCCAGTCTCAGCGGTGCGGTTGGCGGATCATTCCTGGGTGGCCCGACGTTGAGCACCATTCGCTCGTACTCGGTGACCATCGTGGATACGTTCGCGGCGAACAACCTGGGTGACCCGACCTACAGTGTGGACACCACCGTGACCCAGGCGCCGGAGCCGGGCACGCTGGCGATGTTCGGTGCAGGCCTGCTGGGCTGTGCGCTGTTCATCAACCGCCGCCGCCGCGCTTCGCGCCAGAGCTGATCGGCTGATTCCAGCCTGTCACTCGGACACTTCCGGTGTCCCGCAGAACGGCCCCGCAAGGGGCCGTTCTCGTTTCAGCGTCCCACCCGCTGCCCTCGCCGCCCAAATCCACTACAGTGGCGCCCCATGGACAGCTCAACCGCCCGCCCGCGCCCGCGCGGTCCCCTCAATGCTTTCACCGTCGACGTGGAGGACTACTTCCACGTCGCCGCCCTGGCTTCGGCCGTCTCGCGCGACAGCTGGTCGAGCCGCGAGTGCCGCGTCGAGCGCAATACCGAGCGGCTGCTTGAACTGCTTCAGGCCCGCGGCGTGTCCGGGACGTTCTTCGTGCTGGGCTGGGTGGCCGAGCGGTATCCGGCGCTCGTGCGGCGCATCGCCGAATGCGGCCATGAGGTGGCCTGCCACGGCTACTCGCACCAGCTGATCTACGAGCAGCGCCCCGAGGTGTTCCGCGAAGAGACGGCCCGCGCCAAGGGCATGCTCGAGGAGGCGCTCGGGGAACCGGTGCTCGGCTACCGGGCGGCGAGCTTCTCGGTGATTCGCAAGACGCTCTGGGCACTCGATACGCTCATCGACCTGGGGTTCGCCTACGACTCCTCGATTTTCCCGATCCGGCACGACCGCTACGGCATTCCGGAGGCCTCCTCGGAGCCGGGGCCCTTCACCGCGCCCTCGGGCCGCTCGCTGGTGGAGTTTCCGATGGTGCCGGCGAGCGTGTTCGGCACGAAAGTGCCGGTGTGCGGCGGCGGGTACTTCCGCATCTTTCCGTACTGGCTGACCCGCGCCGGGCTGCGCCAGATCAACGGGCGCGGCCAGGCCTTCCCCTTCTACCTGCATCCCTGGGAAATCGATCCCGGCCAGCCGCGCATCCGGGTCGGCGCCCTCTCGCGCTTCCGTCATTACACCAACCTGCACCGCTGCGAGGCCCGGCTCAACCGGGTGCTCGGGGAGTTCGCGTTCGCGCCGATGCGCGAGGTACTGAGCACGCGCGGGCTGCTCGACCTCACGATGCCGGCGGCTGCCGCTGCAGGCTGAACAGACTGATGCCTCACGCCTCGGAAGACGCATCAGGTGTCTCTGCGGCCCTCTCCTGAGCCGCCGCTGCGCCGCATCCCTGCTCGAGACACCCCATCGCTCCCCGATCGGGAGACCCTTCCGCCGCAGACTGTCGGCCGTGAGGATCATGGGTGACCGCGGCGCGAAGCAACCCGGGATACGAACCGTGCGGGTATCGAGTCCCTCGATGGTCACACCTGCTCTACAGCCCGCGTTCGCAGCAGCCGAGGGCCCGGCCTGATACTCGATCGGGCCAACTCGCACCGTGACCTGCAGTCCGGCTCCTGACCTGACGTCCTGTGGGTGCATCGCATCGAATTCGCCACACGGCCCCTGGCGCCCACCCGCGCCTGACCGCCTCACTCTGTGCGCCAACTCACGTTCTTCGGGCCCCTGGAACTGAATGACGGCTGAACATACCCAACCTCGGACTGTCGCTTTTCTCTGACGTCTATCGCCGCGCAAAAGACTGAGGCACCATCGCCGCCGGGCACACGAGCGCCGCCTCCGGAGTCAACGGCCGGTGCGGCGCGGCGTTATGCCCCGGTGTGAAGCGCGCGGCGTCCGGCACCGCATGATCCGGCGCCAAGCCCGCCTTGCGATTGGGCTCAACAGTCTCCTGAGGTAGAGGTCACTTCCATGAACTGCGTGCGTTCCCATTCCACTTGGACCCTGGGCGCCAGAGCGATTCTATCGGGACTCCTCGTGCTCGCCGCGCTCGCGCTCGCCGGCTGCGGCGGCTCGGGCATGAGTCCGTCCTCCG
>JAPTUI010000108.1 GCA_028067895.1 Pseudomonadota bacterium
CTCGCTGGCGGGGCAGGCGGGCTGGATGGCGATCCAACGGAAACTGCGGCTCAAGATCGTCCTGGCGATCGCCGCTGCCGTGCTCCTCGGCTGGCATTTCCTTCCGGCGGCGGAAAAAGCGCGGTTCATGCGCTCGGGAACGGACCAGACCTCGGTGCAGCGTCTGGATTACTGGAGGGCCGGCGTGAAGATGGTTAAGCAACATCCGTTTCTCGGGGTGGGGTTCTTCAATTTCGCACCGCTGTATGCCATGCGTGACCCGAATCATCTTTTCTATGACAAGCCGCAGTTGCCGCACAACATCTTCGTCCAGGTTGGCACCGATACGGGCCTGATTGGTCTCTTTATCTTTCTGGTCCTGATCTATCGCAATCTGCGGCTGACCAGTGAGATCCGCCGTACCTGTGCACGCACTCGGGATGCGCCTGGGTTTGCTCCCAATGTGGCCAGAGGCCTCGCTCTGACGACCTGGGGATTCGTAATCGCCGGACAATTCAATACCGTCGGTTACTATCCTTTCCTCTGGATCAATCTCGCGCTGACGGTCGCATTGGCCAATATCGTGCGCCGGAGTGCAGAGCAAAGTGCAACGAGCGCCGCCGCGGTAAAAGCGCAACGGGCTCGTGATGTGCAGACCATAATTGAGCCGGCGCCAACCGGAGAAATCCCAGTCCAACGATCCCAATGAGTGGGCCGCTCCGGATATTGCATATATTGTCGGGCGATCTTTGGGCAGGTGCGGAGGCACAGGCGTTCACCTTGCTGGCCCACCTCGCGAAAATGCCCGATGCACAGATTGCCGCAGTCCTTCTCAATGAGGGCACGTTGACCGAAAAGCTCCGGGAGACCGGTATTTGCGTGCACGTTCTCGATGAGCGGAATCTCGACGCAGTGCGCTTGTACCGGCGATTGCGTGTGGTACTGCGCAACTGGAACCCGGATATCGTGCATACGCACCGGGTGAAGGAAAACATCATCGGGTCTGTGGCGAACCGACTGGAGCGGCGGGTGCCGTGCCTGCGGACCGTCCACGGCGGGGACGAGAGGTCGGCGAGCCGCGGCTTGCGCACGCTTCGCCAGAGGGGGATTTACGAGCTTGATCGATGGTGTGGGCGGGTGCTGCAGCAGAAAATTGTCGCAGTCAGTACGGAGTTGGGTAACCGGCTGGGACGCGAATATCCGCCGGGGTGGGTCGTTGTGGTCGAAAACGGCGTGGACGAAAATCGAGTGTTGTCCGAGCGGGCAACGGCCGAATTCAGGGCGGAAGCGCCTGATGCACTGCACATCGGAATCGTTGGGCGCCTGGTTCAAGTCAAGCGTGTCGACCTGTTTCTGCGGATCGCATCGCTGCTGACAGTCGAATCTTTTGGCCGACCTCTGCGGTTCCATGTGTTCGGCGACGGTCCCCTGCGCTCGAATCTGGAGAATCTGGCTCGTCAGTTACGCATCGCCAATCGAGTGAGCTTTCACGGCCATCGCCACGATATTGCGAGCTGTATCGGAGGATTGGATGCGCTGATCATTTGCTCCGACCATGAAGGCCTGCCGATGACGGCGCTGGAGGCGCTCGTGCTGCAGATTCCGACGGTGGCCCATGCCGTCGGGGGCCTGGTAGACGTGGTGCCGGAGGAGTTCCTGGTGCAGCGGCATGATCCCGAAGGCTACAAGAATCAGGTTATGCGTGCCCTCGGCGAGCAGGGGCGGGCGATCGCGGCGGCGAATTCGGTGAGAAGGCTGCCATATTTCACCGCGGGTCGGAATGCCGAGCGGGTTCGGGCCCTCTATGCCGATATGATCGCCGCGCACGATGGGACTCGGCGATGAGGCGGGTCCATCGGCGCGAGGTCGATGTGGCGGTCGGTCATGGCGGATAAACGGCAATCGACGAGCTTTATCGGCCATACGGCAACCTACGCCGTCGGGAATATTGCCCGCTGGCTGGTCGGATTTGCAATGCTGCCCGTCTATACGCGGTTGCTATCGCCTGCCGAGTATGGGGTTATCGGTCTCCTCACTTTCGCTCTGGCGTTCTTTGAGCCGCTGTTCGGCGCGCGACTGATCCATGCCGTACCCAAGTTCTACTTTGATGCTGCGGAGGGACTGGAACGACGGGCGGTAATCTGGACGGCGGTTGCGGTCACCGGTGTGGTGAGCTTGGCCAGCATGACGGCCCTGATCCTATTTCGGCGTGTCGGAGCAGAGCTTCTGTTTGGAGACAACCTATATTCGCTGGCACTTGGCGTTTTCGCGGTGAATCTCGTGACTCAGCCGTTGGAGAACGCCGGCATGATGTTTCTGCGCCTGCGATCCCGGTCGCGATTGTTCCTGGGCGTCAGTATGGGCAAGCTGGTGCTGCAGATCGCCCTCAATCTGTTCCTCGTTGTGTATTTGCGGGTCGGTGTTCTGGGGGTTGTCCTCAGCAGTGTGATCTCCTCGACAGTGATCGGTATCGCGCTTTTGATCTACACGGCTACCCAGGAATCACCGCAATTCGATTGGGCGATGGCGCGCCGGATGATCAATTACTGCTGGCCGCTGTGGCTATCGGGGCTCGCCGGACTGTATATCGGATCCTCGAGTGCGATGTATCTCAGAGTCTTGAGGTCACTGAGCGATGTCGGACTGTTGGAGCTCGGTCTCAGGTTTGCGACCGCGCTGACCCTATTGGTCTGGACCCCGTTCTCGCAACACTGGCAGCCTATGAGTTTTCAGTACTACAAGGAGAAGGATGGCAAGTGGCGCTTTCAGATTGCGTTTGCGGTCAGCGCGTTCGTGATGTTTGCGGCAGGCCTCGGCATCAGCATCTTTTCGCAGCCGGTCATTCAGCTGATGGCAGCGAAGACATTTGCGCCGGCCGCAGTCCTAGTGCCGATACTGACGCTTGGCTTCGTGGTGAACAATCTCGTTTCGTTCTTCAACTTCAGCTTCATGGTGACTGCTCAGACCAAGGTCGCCAGCCTGTGCCAATACGCCATTGGGCTTGTCATCACGGTAGCCTACGTCGTTCTGATACCAAGGTTCGGTATTGTCGGTGCCGCGTGGGGACAATGTATTGCGTTTCTGTTCGGATTCTTCCTGATCTGGCGTCTGTCCCGCCGGTACTTCGATCCCGGATTCGATCTCAAACCAGTCGCTCTATTTACGGCGATTGGCGTGATCACCTACGCAGGCGCGAATCTACTGTTTCCGGGACGGACGATCGCCGTGGATCTCTTGGTGAAGAGCTTTTTTTACCTGATTGCCGTCGGCGTCATGATGGTAATTACGCTGCGGTCCGTCAAGGCATCGCACGCTGATGCGCTGAATAGCCTGCCGTGGCCCCTGCATCGTCTGGGTCGAATTACGCAGGGGAGAACACCGCGGCTGTAATTCTGCCAAGTGCGTTGGCGGCGACACTAGGGTGCGCGGCGGGAGCGCTGCCATGAGCGCATGATTTGGCGCGCCAATTGAATTGCATCGGGACCGACCAGACTGTGCGTGGGGATGGTGTAGAGTCTGTCGGCCAGCCGCGCGGCATTGGGGAATGGCCCTTGTTGCCGCACGCACTCAGGAATTAAGCCGATGCGCGGCAGATCGACACCATAAAAGCGGGATGCGCCTAAGTGAGAGCGACTGAGGCGGTCAACAATCCCATCACGCGCGATGCGGTCGGGAGCGAGCAGCGCCAGCCTCAGCGGTTCCAGGGGTACCATGGGCTCGGGACCACGCAATGCATCGACTCCAAAAGCGCGCCACTCCTCAATGGCGTCCGCCCAAATCCGGCGTGAGTACGAGGGCGCGTGGCAATACTGAGCAAATGCCGGGCCAACGCGAGTCCAGGCATGCTCCGGGAGGGGTGTGGCCTCGCTTGCGGCTAGTGGGTTGTAGCGGACGGTGCCGAGACCGGTTCCGGGCAGATGCGAGAGCAGCCAGAACGGATGGGGCAGAGTCAATAGATTGAAAGCAAGTCCGGCCGCGCGCGTGTCGAGCAGGCGGTCACGTATCGGAGCTCGGGTGCTGGGCAGCGGCGCAGGACGGGAATCATCCCTGGAACCAATGAGTGCGCCGCCGTACAAAAGATTCAAGGGCTTACCGCGCCCGAAGCTGAGAATGACGGAGTCTCCAGGCCAGTCGAATGGTTCTCTGGGAAGATATTGTGCGCTGTCCTGAATCAGTGCGATGGAATGCTGCTGGCACAGATCACGAACGCTCGTTGCGCCATCGCCGAGTCCGAGCAGGTTGACCGCCACGACCGCAATCGTTCGGTCCGTCAGGCTGTGTCTGAGGGCCTGCAAATCGTAGGACCAACAGTTGTGTGAGACGTCGACCAAGCGTGGAGTTGCGCCAGCGTACAGGCACGCGGCAATCAGGTCGGGGCACCCATACGCCGGCATTATGATCTCCGCGCGGTCAATCGCGGCCCGCTGGACGCAAGCGGACAGAGCAGCGGCAAGCGCTGCCGTACCGGACGCGTACAGGGTGATTTTTCTCTCGGCGAAGAATCGTTCCACTGTACGCCGAGTTTCCGGTCCACCGCGATGCAAGGGCACCGGCCGCCGGACGGGAGGCAACGCCGCGAATTTCACCGTTTCGAGGGCTCCCAGGTCAAGATTGTGCGGCCGGCGAATACGAGCGCAGCGGCATGCAGGATGGCGAGGTTGACTTCTACGAAATAGATGGCGAGGCGCAGAGGGCCAATACGTCGAAGTCCCGGCATGCCCCGGGCGACCACGGGCGTAAGGTAGAAGGCGATCTGTAGGACAACCAGTATACGGAAGACTGGATGGTGGACCATGAGTGCCGCGCTCGTAGCGAGAGCACCAAGCAGGAATACGGGGGTCCCCCAGCGCATCACCTTATGACTGAACACCTCGAAGGAAAAACGGCCATAACGGACGATATTGAGGACTTCGGCGCGGATCTTGAGCGAATTCATCCCGCGCACGATCGTGCGAACCTTTCTCTGGTACTCCTTGCGGCTGTCAGCGATGTCTTTGTAGTAGCCGACGAGCCGGCGGTCGGACACCGCGCGAAGACCCAGTTGGGCGCAGCTGAGGGCCATGCCGAAATCGCTCTGCACCCGATCGTCCCAGTGCGCACACACGCTGCGGCGGGCCGCGAAGAACGAACCGCTGAGACCGACGAGCGAGTGAAACCTCGTCTCGAGGTCACGCAGCCACATCTCGTACCGGACGTAGGCACCTTCGCCCTGCAGGGTCCCATCGGCGGAAAGGAAGCGGTCGATGCTCGATACGGCGCCAACTTCCGGATCGTCAAAGGCGGCTACCACATGCGCCAGTGCATCAGGCGGCAATATTGTACCGGCGTCCGTAAATACTATGACGTCCGCGTCCGTCGAAGCTACCGCAAGCCCTTGCGCATGCTCTTTGCCGCGGCGGACCGGCGAGCGCGACAGGCGAATGCCGCGGTCCGCATACCCGGAAACGATGGAGTCGGTGGCATCATCGGAGGCATCGGAAGCGACGATCAGATCAAGGTCGAGAACACCTCGCTCGAGGGCGAGAGTATTGTCGAGCTTGGCGACGATCTTCGCCGCTTCATTGCGCGCGGCAATGATTACCGCGACCTTGCGAACAGGAGCAGATTGCGCGCCAGCGCGGCGCTTCCGGGCAGGCAACGCGAGCAGCAGCAGCGGATACCAGAAGTAGCTGTAGGTGGCTGCCATCAGGCAAAGCCAAAAGGTCGCTTCCATGATTATACGCAGCGCTTGGGGCTCGGGGTCATCTGTCGCTTCGTGATGCGCATCCGAACAGAGAGTCAGCAGGCAATCGTCATGAGGGTTTTGTGGTGAGCCACCGACGAAGTCTGCGACGACGGATAATTTATGACGAAGATCTCGAGGTGATCCGCGGGCCATCCGGTTGAGACGAGTGAGGCAATAGATTGCGCGACGATTCTTGCCTCGTTGCTGGTGGAGATGGCAACTGAGATGGCCACGAGCGGGCTTGCCGGAGCTCGATCCGCGGTCGCGGGAGATGTTTGCAGAGTGGGGGCCGATGTTCGCATGATGGGTTCTTGAAGAGAGTCTTGATAGGGCGTGTCTTACGGGAGCGATTATTGAGGTACTGGTCGTCGAACGCTGCGCTGCCGAAGCGTCACGATGACAGACTCGACCGCACGGTCTGCACGACAGCGGCAATGGTATCTTCGATATGATACTGAGATTCGACCGTTCTGCGTGCGGCTTGGCCCAGTCTGCGCCGCAGGCTCGGATCGATAGCGAGCGAACGCAGGGCATCGGCAAGTGCAGGAACGTTGCGATGTGGGTATGTCAAT
>JAPTUI010000498.1 GCA_028067895.1 Pseudomonadota bacterium
GGCGCAGGCCATCAAGAACCCCGGTGCACAGCAAACACGCGCGGTGAAACAGCTCACCGCCTCGGCGCGCATCGCCCTCACCGGGACGCCGATCGAGAACCGGCTCTCGGACCTCTGGTCGCTGTTTGATTTCCTGAACCCGGGGCTGCTCGGCGGGGCGCGTGCGTTTGCGGAAGCCGCCAAGCGCATGAGCCACGGGGGTGAGGGCGCCTATGCGCCGCTGCGCCGTCTGGTGCAACCGTATCTGCTCAGACGCCTCAAGAGCGATACGCGCATCATCGCCGACCTGCCGGAGAAGACCGAGATCCGCGCCTTCTGCGGTCTGACCCGCGAGCAGGCGACGCTCTATGAGCGCTGCGTCGAGGAACTGGCGCAGACGCTCAAGCGCACCGAGGGCCTCAAGCGCCGCGGCGCGGTGCTCGCCTCCCTGATGCAGCTGAAGCAGATCTGCAACCACCCGGCTCACTGGGCAGGACAGGGTCCCTACACGCCCGAGCGCAGCGGCAAGTTCGAGCGGCTCGGGGCGATCTGCGAGGAACTCGCCGAGCGGCAGGAGCGCGTGCTGGTGTTCACGCAGTTCCGCGAGCTCACCGAGCCGCTCGCGCAATACTTGCAGCAGGTCTTCGGCCGTCCGGGACTCGTGCTGCACGGCGGGACGGCGGTGGCGAGGCGTCGGGGGCTGGTCGAGCAGTTCCAGCGTGAGGAAGGCCCGCCGTTCTTCGTGCTCTCGCTGAAAGCCGGCGGCACGGGACTGAACCTCACGGCGGCCTCCCAGGTGATCCATTTCGATCGCTGGTGGAACCCGGCGGTGGAGAATCAGGCCACCGACCGGGCGTTTCGCATCGGTCAGCGGCACAATGTGCTGGTGCACAAGTTCGTCTGCCGCGGCACGGTGGAGGAGAAGATCGATGCGCTCATCGAGGCCAAGCGCGGGCTGGCCGAGGAGCTGTTGGCGCAGGGCGGTGAGCGGCTGCTCACTGAGATGAGCGATGCAGAGCTGCTCGCGACGGTGGCGCTCGATATTCACAAGGCGTGCGATTCATGATGCGTGTGCCGGACCCGAGGTGAGGTGAGAGGGGATGAACTGGAGGCAGTACGCGCGCACGCCCAGAGTCGCTGAGCGCACGGCACGGGCGCTGCGCGCCGGGGAGAAGTTGTCGAAGGACTCCGCCAAGACAGGCCGTGTCCTCAGCCCGGTGAGACTCACCGGACGCACCCTCGCGAGCAGCTTCTGGGGCAAGGCCTGGTGCGCGAACCTCGAGGCCTACCGGGACTACGAATATCGCCTCCCGCGCGGGCGGAGCTACGTGCGCAGCGGCGCGGTGCTCGATCTGCAGATCGAACCGGGACGGATCGCTGCGGTGGTGGCCGGGTCTCGCGCGCAGCCGTACGACGTCGAGATCAAGATCAAGCCGCTGGCGACGGCCCAGTGGTCGCGCCTGAAGACCCAGTGCGCCGGTGAAATCGGCTCGCTGATCGAGCTGCTCGAGGGGCGGCTGTCCGATCGGGTGATGGGCATCGTGACCGACCCGGCGCAGGGGCTGTTCCCCAAGCCGCGAGAAATCGAGATGACCTGCTCCTGCCCGGACTGGGCCACGATGTGCAAGCACGTCGCGGCGGTGTTGTACGGGGTCGGCGCGCGGCTCGACAGCGAGCCGGAACTGCTCTTCACGCTGCGCAATCTCGAGCACGGCGAGCTGATTGCCGCCGCGGTCGATCTCGGGGCGGCGCCCGTGAAGAGTCAGCGCAAGACGATTGCCGCGGAAGATCTCTCCGGCGTGTTCGGCATCGAGCTGGCCGACGCGCCGCGCGCGCGCCCCGCGCGCGAGCCCCGACCTGCCGCCGAAGCGAAGCCGCCCGCGAAGCGTCGCCCGGCGCCCCCACCCACCCCGCGCTCCGGCACCGTCAAACGCAAAGTGGGCGCACCTCGTGGCAAGGGGAACACCAAGCGTTGAGCGGCTGGACCCGCTCCTGCGCTGCGCGGTTCCTGACGCCACGCGCAGAGCCTCGGTCCGTAGGGCCTTCCCTCCGAGCGCTCTGAAGCACGAACCGGATGGAAGGTCCCTCGGGACCGAGGCCGTGCGCAGAGCGGTGAGGAACAGCGAAGCGCAGGGTCAAGTCTGGGTGCCCGCCTGGCACAGCGCTTCCCGCAGGAGGATGTCGTCAGGCTTTCGCTGGGCGGCGCAGCGGCCGGTGTTGTCGCGCGACAGGCATCCGCGGTTGATGAGCGCGAGGGGAGACGCCCATGTCGCTCAGTGCAACCGGCGCCAATGCGAATGCTTTGCGCGCGGCACGCCAATCGCGCTCTGCGCTTGCGGCCTGCAACCACTCGATGTCATCGGGTGAGAGCCCACTGTGCTCCCAGCCACAGTGATGGAGCAAATCCGCAAGTGCCCATGCCGGCCTTAGGGTTCGGAGCCCCTCATCGGAACTGCCCTCAATGCCCGGTGCAACTTGATCAAACCAGTGTGGATCGCGGCTCACGAGGTCGAAGCGCTCTGTCTTGAACATGGGATATCCGGATTTGACCGCGACCGTGGGACGTTGCGCCAGCTGCGTAGTCCAACCTGCACGACGCAACGCTTCGATACCCACCAGCACGGCGGACGGCATGGCCATGACCACAGCCCCCTCCCAGTCCGGGTGGCGGCTGGCGAGCAGATTGGCATAGACGTCGCTATGTCCGCCGAGACCCTGCACCAGTCCGCGACGCTTCCAGAGGTACAGATACTGCGAGGCGGTCTTCGATGTCCAACCGAATCGCCGCGTGAGATCGCCTCCACGGAACAGCGCGGGAAGATCGCGCAGACGCTCGAAGGCGGACACCTGGGTTCGCGATGCCGGTTTCATGATGACGGACCCGCAGGCTCGGCACGCGACTGCGCCTCGATCTGACGCATGGCGCGAAGTCCTTCGTCCAGCGAGGAGATCGCGGATTGGACCATCGATTGGACTGCCACCTTGGTCAGTGGCCAGGAAGAAGGCAACCAGCGCTTCAAATCCTGCTCGATTGAACCCACCGAGGAGGCAAGCTGTTCTCGCCGCGCCTGAGCTTTCACCAGCCAGGCGGCCGCGGTCTCCTTGGGGTAGGTCGTCAGACGGACGCGCAGGCTCTCCGGCGTACATACGTGCGCCACGCCGTGCAACACGAGCCAATGAAGGTCGAACACGTCACGCGCTTTCAGATAAGGGCGGGCGCCGAGGGCGAACACTTTGTCCACGTAGATCTCGGACAGCTCCGCGGTGGGCACGAATGTTTGCAGCCCGGAGGCGGCGCCGCTCGCCAGGCGAATGGGGCTGACGGTGGTCTTCACGGCATTCACGGTCGATTCCGGAGTTCGCCAGAGCTCCACCTTCACGCGAACCGCACCGATGAGTTCAGGGCCGCCGATGGCGACCACGAAGGTATGCGGATTACGTGCGTCCTTGGCCTTGGATACGACGAGCTTCGCCCCCTGGGGGACCAGCCACGATGTCCCTTCCAGCCGGGCTTGTACGGCCTTGGCGATCGACTGGAGATTGAGCGAGGAATTCACCAGGAAATCGAGATCCTCGCTATACCGAGGCGACCCGTACGCCAGATGCAGACTCGTGCCTCCCTGAAACACCAGATCACCTGGCTCCCAGCGGCGCGATGCCATCAGCGCATCGAGTGTCGCCACGTGCAGCGCTTGGCGCAAATCGAAGATCTGGGCGGGCGTAAGGTGGCGCTTGGGCATTTGCCTTATATTATCTAATAATCTTTAGAGAAACTCAATATACTGACGGGAGCATGGAGGCTCGCGACCCCGTCGGTTCAAGTCATTTGCACATCGTGGTGATGGGACGTCAGTGTTGACGTTGTATCAGCGCGCGCAGCAGGGTGTCCGACGGCTGCTAGACGCCGCGCAGCGCTGCGTATTCGGTTTGGGAGTTGCGCCTGATGAGCCGCAGGGTCTTGATCACCTCGCAGGATGCTCAGGCGCGCTGGCGGCATGGCGGCGCCGAGGCGCTCGGACTCGGCAACATCATGTCCCGGGTGCAGCCGCGGGTGTCGATCTGCGGATTGAGCCGGGACGGATCGAAGCGGTGGTGGCCGGGTCCCGAGCGCAGCCGTACGACGTCCAGATCAAGATCACGCCGCTGGCGGCGACGCATGGGTCGCGCCTGAAGACCCGCTGCGCCGGGGAGATCGGTTCGCTGATCGAGCTGCTCGAGGGTCGGCTGTCCGAGCGGGTGATGGGCATCGTGACCGACCCGGCGCAGGGACTGTTCCCGAAACCGGGAGACATCGGGATGAGCTGCTCCTGCCCGGACTGGGCCACGATGTGCAAGCACGTCGCGGCGGTGTTGTACGGAGTGGGCGCGCGGCTCGATGCCGAGCCGCTCGGGGTGGCTCATAGCGGCTGGGCCTGCTCGAGTACTCTGTCCCGGAACTTTGGCGAGAGAAAGCCGGGCGTGAGCACCGAGACGCGCACGCCCGTCAGCTGGCGGGCTTCATCCTCGAGAGTCGCCAGGGTGAATAGCGTCGTGCCGCGCACGGGCTCGACGAGCACATCGAGGTCGCTCTCCTCGGTGTCCGTTCGGGTAAGTGCCGAGCCGAATACGCGCGGCTGCCTGAAGCCGTGACGGTTCAGGAGCTCCCTTAAGGCGGCACGGTGCAGCATGAGCGCTTCGGAGGGTCTTATGGCACGGAGGATATCGTGGAGCTCATCCTGATGAAATATGTTATCAACAGCAATAGTGATCGCCGCCGGCCATTCCCTGGTGCGCTCAACCCGGTCCGAGTCACGTCTACGGACGCAGTTCAGGGCCGAACTCGGCCGGTCGTTACAGTCGCGCTCACTCAGTTCGAGTGCGCGTCATTTTGCGTACGGACGCACAAACGCCAGCAAGTCATGAACGGGCAAGGCATTCGCCTCGTGTTCACGCGGCTGAGCGCGTTTGGCCTGTTGCGCACACCATCTGCGAATCGCATGGAGCCGCAGTCGCACAGGTTTGTCGGCCTCCCCCCAATCGCCGATCTGATCTGTGTCATTGAGTCGCTCCACCGCATTGCCATCGACCAGGCCGACCTGCGCAGGCGCAGTGACCAGAGGCTCCCACCCGGTTCGCTTGCGGAACCTCGATTGCCCGAGGAGTTTCAGGGCCGTCCATCGGTGACTGATGTTCCACCCCGCTCTGCGCAAGCCTGACGAGGTCTTCATGACTACCCGCCCTTGTGGCCTGATCCAGGCCCGAAGGGTTCCGGAATGCCCCGGGCCGGGTCAGAACCCGGTGTAGTATCTCGATCGATTGCCCAGCCCCTCCCGGGCGGGCTCGCGCCGTCGCCAGAGGAGAATCCGTGTCCGCGCATTACCTGCTCAAGACAGAACCTTCGGACTATGCCTTCGCTGATCTGGAGCGCGAAAAGGAAACGCTCTGGGACGGTGTGGCCAATCCGGCGGCGCTGAAGGTGTTGCGCGGGATGAAGCCCGGGGACCGGCTGGTGATCTACGAGACGGCCGATGTGCGCAGCGCGGTCGGCACCGCGACCGTCCGGTCAATCGAGGGAGCCGAGGATCACGAGCCGCGTGTCACGATCAAAGTGACGCGGCGGTTGGCGCAGGCGGTGCCCCTGGCGCAGATCAAGGCGAGCGCGCTGTTTCGCGACTCCCCGCTGGTCCGTCAGGGGCGACTGAGCGTGGTGCCGCTGAATGCGGCGCAATATCGCTACCTGACAGGTGTGTAGGACCAGGGCGGCGTCTGCTCACAACCACACCTCAGAGCCTTCGGATCAGGGGCTCACAGGACGCGCCACCAGGGCGCGGCCAACACTTCGGGCGTCAACCATTCGATCTGCGTGCCGGTGTGCAGGAGCAGGACGGCGCGCGCTGACTTTGCATACTCGGCCCGGAAGGTTCTCAGGTGGCTTGTGTCCCGGTGCGCAGGATTCGGCCCGGTGTGCGATTGCGGTCGATCGATCGTTTGGCCGCGCGCAGCACATCAGGCTCGCGCTGCACTTCGTCCAGCGTCATGGGCCGCTCAGCGCCGAGCAGCGCCTGGGGGTCGCGTCGGGCGAGATCCAGAATGTCCAGGTCGTCGAGGGACGCAAAACGCCGGTGCGCATCGAGCAGGTGTTCCGCCCGCGTGCGCTTGCCGGTCTGGCGGGCACCCGTGAGGATGACGGCCGGCATCACCTTCAGCCGGGCCGCCAGCGCAGCACTCACCCAGCGCGGAAGATTATTCACGGCGTGAATGGAAATCAAAACCGGGATTCGCCGTGCGCCGGCGCGGATCGTGG
>JAPTUI010000654.1 GCA_028067895.1 Pseudomonadota bacterium
CAGCTCGGCGAGATCGAGCGTGGTTTGTGTGCTACCGAGGCCCTGCGCGCGCTGGTGCGCCTCGAGACGGTTCATCTGCGCAATGATCGCCTCCTCGCGTCGCGCGAGCAGGTTGTGTGCCAGCAGGCGTAGCGTCTCATCCGGATGGTTCAGCGCTCCGCGCAGCAGATGGGTGGTGTCGCGGCTGCGCCGGGTTGCGATGGCCAGTAGCGCGCGCGAACCGAGTTCGCTCGAGGGCAGAGTGGCGCGCAGGCGAGCGAGCGCGCCGCCGGCCCCGAAATGACTGACGTGGCCGCGGAATTCATTCGCGAACGCGGGCTGGTGCACGAGCTTCGGCTGCGGATGATGCGCGTTCTTTTCCAGGCGCGGATACACCAGGCCGACGAGCAGGATGAGCGCAGGGCCGAGCAGCGGCAGCATGCTGCCCAGAGCGGTGAGCGTGAGCACGTTGAGCGCGCGGCGCTCACGCAGCCGGCGCGGCAGCAGAGCCTGTCCGATGAGGGCGCACAGCGCGCTCAACAGCGCGTTGATGAGCAGCAGAGTCAGCACCAGGGTGGCCGCACCAGACGCGGTGGTCGGTTGCAGCCAGCCGGTCAGGTGTACAGTGACGTCGGTGGTCATGGCGTGAGTTCTATGCCGCGATCGCGCAGCAGTGCGAGTGGCGAGCGGTGGTCGACTTCGATGCCGCACTCGCGCAGCAGCACGAGCGGCGGACGATGATCGACGGGCACCTGGGTGACGAGGAAGCCGGCCGCCTCGAGTCCGCCGTCTAGGCGATGAGCGCGCAGGATGCCCTCGATGCGCTCGAGGAACCCGCGCGCGGTGGCCGGACCGGCGAGCGGCAGCAGGATCAGTAGCCCTGCGGTGAGCGGTCCGAACGGCTCGCGCCAGTAGAGATCCAGGCCACGACGCGCGGAGTACAATGCGTCGAGCGTTGAGATTTGCGCATCATCGGTGTGAGCGCGCACCACCACCAGCGTCGAGCGTACGCCGCTGCGCTCGTGCAAGCGCTGGAGCTTGATCAGCTCGTGGGCGAACACGGCTGGGCAGTAGGGCAGTATGTGGCGCAACTGCGCGGTCTGGGCCGCCGCCCAGCTCTCGTCGGCGAAATACTGCAGCATGGCCGCTGCGGCGGTCAGGTTTTCTTCGACGAGAGCGAGCAGTGGCAGGTCACGCACCACGAGCACGCCGAGCTTCTCGCCCGCGGAGTCGATCAGTGGAAACACCGCACGGTAACTGCCGCCCTGTTCGAGTTCGACGAGCTGATCGATGCTGTGATAGGCAGTCTGCTCGTGCTCGAGCGCATAGCGCAGCAGAGGATCGGTGCGCGCGAGGGGCGCAGAGGTGCCGAGGGCGGCGAGCGGCTGATCGGCCAGCCGCCCGCCGCGGTACAGGTGCAACCCGGCGCTCTCGAACCGGCAGTACTGCGCCAGCAACTGCAGCAGCGCATTGGCGCCGGTGGCGGAGACACCGGAGTGTTCCTCGGCGCTGAGTTCACGCAGCGCCTCAAGCGCCCCGCGCAGCGTGACCGGTTGCGCGATCAGCGCCTCCTCGAGCCGGTCGTGCGAGAGGCGCGTGACGAAGAACGCCCGGGTCAGCGACTCCAGACGCTGCTCGGTGTAATCGGTGCGCGCCTGGCCGGCTCTGAGCTGCTCGCGCCAGCGTGAGCGGTATTGTCCGCCGCTCAACGCCGCGAGCGCACCCCCGACCATTTGGATCAGCGGCGGTGCCTCGGCGCTGAGCCCAAGCCGGTGCAAGGCGATGCCGGCGAGGGCCAACACGAGGCTGGCGAGCGCGGCCGGCGCGAGGCCGTAGCGTAGTCCGAGCAGTAATGGAATCAGCCACAGCCACGGATAGGGCGAGGCGGTGAATGGCGTGGTGCGATAGAGCCACAGTGCCACGGTGAGTCCGGCGAGCGGTAGCAGGAGCACCTCCGTCCAGACGACGATGCCGTAGCGCTGATCGGTATTCCTGTCCATGCCGGTCCGCTCTCCCGTTCAGGGCAACAGGCGCTTGAGAAGTCCGGCCAAGGTCCGCTCGGACAGGACGGCCAATCCTTCCCGGCTGCCGCCGCTCGCCGAGGCAACGCCGTTCCAGAGCGTCGTGCCGGTGCGCAGGTCCATCAGGCGCAGCGTGACGCCGACCGCAGGCTGACCGTCGAGGCCGATCTTGTAATGCCACTCGTCGACGCTGCCGAGGAGTGCGTAGCGGGCGCCGTGTCGATGAGCCCAGGCGAGCTGATCGCGCTGCTCCTTGGAGCCCTCGCCGACCGGCAGCGGGCCGTTGTCACCGGCGTCAGGGGCGAGCAGCACGTGCGTCAGCCCGTGCACGCCGAGCAGCGCCGCCAACTGCTGTTGGACGCGTCCTCCGGCATAGGGTGTGGAGGTGTTGTTGATTGGCGTCAGCACGCACCACACCGCCTGCCGATCCGGATGGGGTGAGGCCGAGGCCTGGAGCTGAACGGTGGCGCAGCCGGCCAGGCTGGCCGCGGCGCACAGGAGCAGGATCCAGGTGATGGTCTTCGATGAGGCTCTCATGGTCAGACTCGTTTATGGTGTGGATGAGAAGTAATGTCGATAGCGCAGCATGATCCCTGCCGTGCGCCCGCTGTGCGTGCCCACGTTGTTCTGCAGAGTCAGGCTCAGTGAGAGATGATCGGCGCCGAATACGGGCGTGGCGATTCCGGCGTCCAGGTCGTAACCCTGGCCACTGACGCTGTTGGCGCAGACATCAGCGCTCGCAAATGGCCGCAGCCGTGCGACGAAGGCGCGCCGGTCGTGCATGTTGAAATGACCGCCGGCGCAGACTTGCACGAAGCTCTGCGGCACGAAGAAACCCACGGTGGGGCGAAGATCGGTCGGCACCAGGGTGCGCAGCTGGGCGGGCAGATGGGCCGCAGGGGCATAGTGCGCGCCGCTCACCGAGGCCTGCAGCGTGAAGTCCGGCGGTGCAAACCACAGGCGGTATTCAGCCCCGAGCGAGAAGCGTTGCACCGTGCCCAGTGCTCCGCCGCCCTGCGCACGCAGCTCGCCGGCCTGCACCTGCAGCGCGACCCCCGTACGCGGGGTCAATTGCTTGCTCACGAGCGCACTGAGTCGGTCTTCCAGTGCCCCGACGCTGAGCGCGGCGGTATCGAGGGGGCGGGCGCCGGCAATCGCCGCGAGCGTCGTGTGCATCGAGCCGCTCCAGCGCTGCTGCCACGTGATGCCGCCGCGCAGCCATCCTGCGAGGTTCTTGCCGGCGCCGAGCTCGAGAGTGAGACGGGCGGACCGCCCGGTCCTGCGCCAGACGAGCAGTGCGGAGCGGCTCAGCGAGGGCGGGGTGCCGAACTGCGTGCGCTCGATGCTGCGCTGATGCGCGCTGTCGAGGCGGATCTCGAGCCGCTCGTGCGAGGTCAGTGCGTGGCGGGCCCGCACGTCGATGCCTTCCTCGAGCAGGCCGCTCTCCTCGAGTGCCCGAGTGTCGACGCCGATGCTGTCGGCCCGTGCGAGCGCGAGCGTGTCGAATTGCCGCTGCAGGCCACGGTCGTCCGGGCTGCGCTCAAGTTCCTGGTAGGTGAGCGTGAGGGCCTGAGAGTCCCAGCCGAGGGCCCGCGCGGCCGCCTCCCGGTCACCGGGAGCGAGCTGCGAGCGATGCCGTTGCAGAAGCGTCCCGAGTGCCGAGCGGTCGTGCGCGTTCAGGGCTTGTGCCAGCCGCGCCCAGGGCGGCGGCGGACGGCGGCGGAAGGCCCGCAAACCCCACCAGCGCGCCAGCGCGTAGGCGCGCTCGTTCTGCAGCGCTGCTAGCACCGTCAATCGCGCCTGTCGATCGGTCGGGTGGCGGGCGAGCCGCAGGAGGGCCCGCTGTGCCGGATCGCCGGGGGCGAGCACTCCGGCGAGCCGCGCGACGGCGATCTGCCGCCGTTCGCGCCCGTGCGCCGTTCGCGGTGCGCGCCGCTGTGCAAGTTCATCGTACGCGCGCCGGCGCAGTGCCCAGGCGGCCTCGGGACGCGCCGCTTGCTGCAGCGTGTCGGCATACTCGAGCAACCACTGCGGATCGTGCTTGCGCGTGGGCCACTGTGCTTGCAACCACGGCAGCGCCTGTTCGGGCTGGTGCACCGCGGCGTACGCCGCGGCGAGCGGTGCCCACAACTGCGGCGCGGTTCGGGCCCGGCGGTCCAGGCGGTGCAGTGTCGGTGCGATCGGCGCCAGTTGGTGGGTATCGATGAGCAGCCACAGGTAGCCGGCGAGCTGTCGGTGGTCTCCGGGACGCTCCTTGAGCGCATGCCGGTAGGCGGCGAGGGCGGCGTGGGTGCGACCCTGGCCGGCGCGCAGTGCCGCCAGACTCGTCCAGTAGAAGGGTGTGTCGGCGAAGGCCGCCTGCCGCCCTGCGCCGAGCAGTGCGAACGCACGTGCCAGCCAGGGCGTGGACGGATGGCGGGCGGCGGCGATGCCGAGCAGCGAGAGAAACAGCGTCGGCTCGTGTGTCTGCTGCCAGCCGCGTGCGGCGAGCGCGAACGCTCGTCCCGGATGCCGATACTGCTCGGCGTAGACGACGCGCAGATAGGCTGACACGTCGGCATGGCCCGTGCCGATCAGCACATGCGCGGCCCGGGCGGCCAGCCGGTAGCGGCCGAGCTGCCAGGCCAGTCCGCTGAGCGTCTGCCAGTAGGCCGTGTCGGCCGGCTGAGCGTGAGGCTCGGCCGACAGGAGCGCGGTGAGGGCTTGCGGCAGACGGTTCTGGACGTAATCGAGCGTCGCGACGGCGAGCATGACCTTCGGGCCGGCACCGAAGTGTGTTCGGTAGCGTTGCAACGTCGCGCGCTCACGCGCCGGCTCACCGAGCATGCGGTAGATCACGGCCTGCTCCCAGAGCAGCGCGGCCGAGTGGCGCTGCGCGAATTGCCGCTGCAGCGCGGCGATCGCCTGGTGCGGCTCGCCGATGTCGAGATACAGACCGCTCAGCATGCGCCGCTGCGCGGGGGTGGCGCGCCCGAGCCGAATCAGCTCGCGCAGCAGCGTCACCGCGCGACCGTTGTGGCCGAGTCCGAGGGCCAGATCGAGGGCCGGCTGCAGATCGCGCGCCTGGTGCAGGTGCAGGGCGAGTCGGCTGAGCGCAGCCAGCGCCGCCTGCGGGTGGTTGCTCCAGCGGGCGGATTGAGCGAGGCGGCCCAGCCACAGCAGCGAGTCCGGCCGCGCCCTGGCCGCACTGCGTGACAGCGCGTAGGCATCGTCGACTGCACCGGCGCCGACGAATGCCTGCCAGGCGAGATCCCAATCCCGCGCTCTGAAGGGACGGCTCGGCAGCGACGGTGGCACGCCGGCGCAGGCTGGGTCGGGAACGCGGCTGATCGCCAGCAGCGCCAACATTGCGTACAGGCGCAGGCGCACGGTCGAGCGGGTCTGCTGCGTGCTCATCGCGGCTGCAGTCCAATGAGCCGGCGCGCGTAGTGCGCGGCAAGCCTCGGGGCATCGGCCGACAGCGCCAGCCGGGTCAGCGCTCGCCAGAGCGCCACGGTCGGCGGTATCGCGGCGAGTTCCTGCCGGGCGAACGCCAGGGCATCGAGCGGTCGACCGGCGGCGCGCAGCGCCGCGATGCCGTCGTAGAAGGCTTCAAGGCGCAGCGCCGGGTCCGGGCTGCGCGCGATGACATACCGGTACAGCTGCGCAGCCGCCCGGTAGTGGCTGAGCGCAGCCACGGTGCGCGCCTCGCGCACGAGGTGCCGGGTGTCCAAGCGCGGTGCGAGGCGCAGTACTTCATGCGTGTAGGCCGCGGCGAGGTGCCCATGGCGTCTCGAGGTGAGCGGCTGCCGATACAACTCGGCGCGCAGCAGGTGCACCCGCAGCAGCGCGATGTCCGGCGTAAGCGTGGCCCAGCGTCGCTGCGCCCAGGGGGCGAGCGCGCGGCGCGCGAGCGCGATCCGCCCCGCCTTGAGGGCTTGGCGGGCGAGGAGCACGCGGGTTTCGGTCGCCGCCGGCTGTGAGCGCACCATCAGCTCCAGGTAGGCGAGGGTCGCGGCATTCGGTGCGGACGAGTGCTTCAGGCTCGATTCGATGTAATAGCGGGGATACAGCAGCACCAAAGCGATGAGCGTGGCGACGATCAGGCTGGCGCGCAGCCACAGGGGCGCAAAATGCTCACGTTCCGCGGGCGCACGCGAGTGTGCACGTCGCTCGGCGACAGCCGGGGCGTGCGCTCGATCGGTCGACTCCGACAGCCGCATCGAGTCCATGACTCAGCCCCGGCAGCGTACGGCGAG
>JAPTUI010000330.1:0-5018 GCA_028067895.1 Pseudomonadota bacterium
CGGCACGTACCAGCCGCGCATGACTTCCTGCAGGAAGCCGTTGCGCAGGAGCCGTTCGCGTGCGGCGCGCGGCAAATCACCGGAGCGGATGGCCATGCGCCCCGCTCTCTGGAGCACGCGCAGCTTCTCGAGGGCATTTGCCAAAAGGTGAGCGGGCGTCGGCATGGGTGGATTCCGAATCTAGGTTCAGGCGTCTTCCCATTTTTAGGTTTATCAGTTTATCTATTTATAGGTTTTAATGCTTACCTTTTTCCAGGTTTATCCGCTGAATATGCTAATAATTTTAATAAAAACAAGTGATTGTGAGCTATTTTGCGCGTGACAAAAAGACCGGACGGCCTGCGTAGGTCAGCGGTTACGGCGGCGACGCTCGAAGGCGCGCTGGCTCAACGACTTACCTGCTAACCATGCCTAGAAATCACCGAAATGCCGGTGGGGGGCTGCCCAATGGGCTGATGACCCGCGTGAGGGGCCTCGAACCTCGCGCTGCCCCACCCCAAACCCGTGCAGTCCCCCAAATTCCCCAAATCTTAGGGCTGCTGAAGAGCGCCTTGGGGGCGATGGCGCGCAATAAATGACGGGAAGCCCTAGGGCTGAATGAACGTAAGCACGTCCGGGATCTCTACCGGTATCCGGCTCTGGCAGACGGCATTTCAGGGAACCGGGAGGAACAGGTTTTCGGCTACTTGGGCAGGTGCGTAGTCACACCCTTCGTCCCGAGGATCCGGCGCCCGCTCAGTAGCGGATCAGTGCCGAGCCCCAGGTGAATCCCCCGCCGAACGCCTCGAGCAGCATCAGCTGGCCGCGCTGGATCTTGCCCGAGCGCACCCCGTAATCGAGCGCGAGCGGCACGGAAGCCGCCGAGGTGTTGCCGTGATCCTGCACCGTGGTGATCACCCGCTCCATCGGCAGGTCGAGCTTGCGCGCGGTGGCCTGGATGATGCGCAGGTTCGCCTGGTGCGGCACCAGCCAGTCGAGTGCGGAGCGCTCCAGATGGTTCGCCGCGAGCGCCTCGTCGATCGACTTGCTGAGCGTGCTGACGGCGACCTTGAACACCTCGTTGCCGGTCATCGTGATCGCGCGGCGCGTCTTCCTCGCATCGGTGCCGCCGCCGCTGTAGAGCATGTCCTTGTACGTCCCGTCGGCATGCAGGTGCGTCGAGAGAATGCCCGGCTCCGTCGAGGGCTCGAGCAGCACCGCGCCAGCGCCATCGGCAAACAACACCGCCGTGGAGCGATCGGTCCAATCGGTGATGCGCGAGAGCGTCTCGGCACCGATTGCCAGCGCGCGGCGTGCCTCCCCGGCACGCACGAACTTGTCGGCCATCGCCAGCGCATACATGAAGCCGCTGCAGGCGGTCTCCACACTGAACGCCGGCACGCCACGGCACCCGAGCCGCGCCTGCAGCAGCACGCCGCAGTTCGGAAACCACAGATCCGGCGTGGTGGTACCGAACGCAATGAAATCAACGTCCTCGGGCTTGCAGCCGGCGGCATCGAGCGCGGCGCGCACGGCCCGTTCGGCCAGATCGACCGTGGTCTCACCCTCGGCGGCAATGTGCCGTCGCTCGATCCCGGTCCGCTCCCGGATCCACTCATCGGTGGTATCCACCATCTTCTCGAGATCGGAATTGGTCAGAACCTTCTCGGGCAGATAGGAACCCGTTCCGGCGATACGCGAATAGATCAAGGCGTCGAACTCCCCATGGGTTGCGGCGCAGCCAGCGCCTGGGCAATGTGCGCGGTCAATCCATGGCGCGCGGCGAGCGCAGCGGTCATGACGGCTCTCCCGAAAGCCATCGCGTCGGCCCGACCGTGGCTTTTTACCACGATCCCGCCCAGCCCGACCATGCACGCGCCGTTGTAGCGGCGTGGATCGAGACTGGCGGCGGCGCGCCGCAGCACCCCGCGCGCAGCGAGACCGGCGAGCCGATCGAGCCAGGAGGCATTGAACTCCTCACGCAGCCGCGCGCCGATGAGCGCCGCGACGCCTTCCATGGTCTTCAGCGCCACGTTGCCGGTGAATCCGTCGGTCACCACCACGTCGACGTCACCGGAGAAGATGTCATCGCCCTCGACGAAGCCCACGTAGTTCAGGCCGCTCGCCCCGAGCAGCGCGTGCGCCTCTTTGACCAGCTCGTGACCCTTGATGTCCTCTTCGCCGATATTGAGCAGTCCGATGCGCGGATCGGCGAGTCCATAGATGTCGCGCGCGATGATCGCACCCATGGTGGCGAACTGACGCAACTGCTCGGCGGTCGCCTTGGCGTTCGCGCCGAGATCGAGCATCTGAGTATGGCCGTGCGCGGCCGGGATGGCCGAGATGATGGCGGCGCGCTCCACCCCGGGCAGCGTCTTCAGCACGAAGTGGGCGATCGCAGTCAGCGCACCGGTGTTGCCGGCGCTGACGCACGCCGCGGCCCGAGCGCTCTTGACGAGCTCGATGGCCACGCGCATCGAGGAGTCCTTCTTGTGCCGCATCGCCTCGCGCGGCGGCTCGTCCATGCCGACCACTTGCGAAGCCGGCACGATCTCGATGCGCTCGCGCAGCGCCGCCGGCTGCCCGGCGAGTGCCGCCTCAATGAGCAAGCGCTCCCCGACCAGCAGAACCGTGAGGTCCGTCTGTTCGGCGAGCGCCGCGAGCGCACCGGCGATGTACTCCCCCGGCTGGCGATCGCCGCTCATCACATCGATGGCGACCGGCAACACAGGCACGCGTACGCGCGTTATTCCTGATCGTCGGCAGGCTTCTCGATCACGCGCCGGCCGCGGTAGAAGCCGTCCGGAGTGATGCGATGACGCAGATGGGTCTCACCCGACTGCGGGTCGGTGGAGAGCGCCGGCGCGGCGAGTCCGTCGTGGGAACGGTGCATGCCGCGCTTGGAAGGGGTCTTGCGGCTTTTCTGAACGGCCATAATGTCCTCGTGCGCACAACGCGCGGAAACTCACTTCTGATTCAACAACTCACCCAGACGCGCAAACGGCCGCTGCGTCACCGCATCGTCCGGCGCATCGCCCGCGGCGCTCTGCGCCCCGGACGAAGGACACTGCTCGTCCTCGACGTGCATCGGCACGATCGGCAGACTGAGCAGCACCTCCTCCTCGATCAACTCGGCCACGCTGATGCGGCCCTCCGGCGCCAGCACCGGCTCGAATGCATCCTCGAGCGCGCTCGCCTCGTCAGCACTCGAAAGCAACGCGACCTGCACATGCGCGCTCAACGGCAGCGTCATCGGCTGCATGCAGCGCTGGCACGTCAGCCGCGCAGCGCCCTCGAGCGTCACGTCGGCCACAGCCCGACCCGACTTCCGTGCGAATCGCACCGTGCCGCGCACGCTGCCGCCGATCACTTCGGCGCGCGAACTCAGCCGCGGCAACTGCGTCAATTCCACATCGAAATCGAGCGCAGCCGCCCCGCGGGACAGCCGGTCGACCTCGAGCGGCTTGGACCAGGGTTGCGGCATGGGGCGCGTATAATAGGTATCAGGTCCCGGCAAGTCAAAGTCGGGTGAATCCTTAAGTCATTGTTTCCGAGAGCCGAATCGGCCCGACCCAGCGCGCCATGCCTGAATTGATCCTCGCCTCGACCTCGCGCTACCGCCGCGCGCTGCTCGAGCGGCTGCGGCTGCCCTTCACCGCCGTCGCCCCGGGCGACCCGGAGACGTACGTGGCCGGGGAGCTGCCGGCCGACCGGGCCGCACGGCTCGCGCTCGCCAAGGCCCAGGCGGTCGCCGAACGCTTTCCCGAGGCGCTGGTCATCGGCAGCGACCAGGTGGCCGCACTCGGCACCGAGGTGCTAGATAAGCCCGGCGATGCCGCGTGCTGCCGTGCCCAGCTCGCGGCCGCGAGCGGCGCGCGCGTGCGTTTCTTCACCGGGTGTGCGCTACTCGGGGCCGGCGGCCGGGTCCGGCAGATGCACCTCGACACCACCACCGTCGCGTTCCGTACGCTCAGTGCCGAGCAGATCGAACGCTACGTCGCGGCCGAGCAGCCGTTCGACTGCGCCGGGGGATTTCGCGCCGAGGGACTCGGGATCGCGCTCTTCGAGCGCATCGAGAGCATCGACCCGACCGCACTGATCGGACTGCCGCTGATCTGGCTGGCCGAAGCGCTGCGCACGGCCGGCTGCCCGGTGCCCTGACCGCTCAGCGCTCCAGACGGCCGAGCACCGCCGAGAGCTCTGGCGGCAGCGGTGCACTGGCGCTGAAGGTCGTTCCGTCCGGCCACTCGAAGCTCATGCTGTGAGCGTGCAGGAACATCCGGTTCAGGCCGAGTTCGCGCAGCGCCGCGTTGCAGCTCGCATCACCATACTTCGGGTCACCGGCCACCGGGTGCCCAGCGTACGCCGCATGCACCCGAATCTGGTGCGTCCGCCCCGTGTGCAACGTCACCTCGAGCAGACTGGCCGTGGCCGCCCCGAGGCTGCGCCGCCCGAAGATCTGCACCGGACGGAAGTCGCTCACCGAGGGCTTACCGCCCGCCCCCACCCGCACGGTGCGCTCCCCACTCACCCGGGCCTCGGTGTGCAGCGGCACGTCGATTCGCTTGCGGCCGAGCTCCCAGCGCCCGCACACCAGCGCCAGGTAGCGCTTGTCGCTCACCCCATCGCGCAGCACCGCATGCGCGGCGCGCAGCGCCGCCGGCGTGCGTGCGACCAGCAGACAGCCGCTGGTGTCGCGGTCGAGCCGATGCACCAGCTCGAGCGATTCGTCCGGGCGCAGCGCGCGCAGCGCCTCGATCAGGCCGAACTCGACCCCGCTACCGCCGTGTACGGCGATGCCGGCCGGCTTGTCGATCACCAGCAGCCGCGCATCCTCCTGGATGATGGCCCGGCGGACCGTTTCGATCAGCTCGGCCGACGGGCCCCGCCGCGCCGCCGCGGCGCCGGGCGTCTCGATGCGCAGCGGCGGCACCCGGATCCGGTCGCTCGCGGCCAGCCGCGCCTCCGGGGTGGTGCGCCGGCCGTTCAGGCGCACCTCGCCCTTGCGGATGATGCGGAACAGGCGCGTATGCGGAACT
>JAPTUI010000330.1:5028-6235 GCA_028067895.1 Pseudomonadota bacterium
GCTGGGCGAGAAACCTATCGAGCCGCTGCCCGGCCTCGTCCGCGCCCACGTCCAAATAGCGCACGGCGGTGCGCCCCTCGGTCACATTCGTCTCGGACACCGCCCTCTTCCGCGTAAGACACTGTTTCTACAGCAATCCTTGCAGTATACTCCGCCCGCCGCCCGCTGCGCGGGCGCACCAATGGTTGGCGGGCTACCCCGCCGCATGTTAGTTGGACCTCCATGAGAGAGGCCATCGTATCGGGCCGACAAGAACGCCTCGGGCGTAGAACCGCACAAACAGGTTCCGCGCGAGGCGGCTCCGGTTGAGACCGTCGAAGGATTTCCGGCACCCGCCTATGACGTGGCGTGCAGTGTGATGAGAGAGACTCGAGCTCACGCGCCGAGTCGCAGAAATCTTCGCCGCTGCGGCGCACTCGCGCTGCGGCCTCCCGTGTGCTTGCCGGCCCCTCACCGTACAACAGTAGGGGCACATGAAAAGAATGCTCGTGAATACGACTCAGGAAGAGGAATTGCGAGTCGCGCTGGTCGATGGACAGAAGCTCTTTGATCTCAGCATCGACATCCCTTCCCGCGAACAAAAGAAAGCAAACGTCTACAAAGGCCGCATCTCCCGCATCGAACCGTCCCTGGAAGCCTGCTTCGTCGACTACGGAGCGGCGCGACATGGGTTTCTGCCGCTGAAGGAAGTCACCCGGGACTACTTCCGCCAGTCGCCCCAGGGCGGGCGGATGAACATCCGTGACCTGCTCTTCGAGGGACAGGAACTCATCGTTCAGGTCGAGAAAGAGGAGCGCGGCAACAAGGGCGCCGCCCTCACCACGTTCCTCAGCTTGGCCGGACGCTTCCTGGTGCTGATGCCGAACAACCCGCGCGCCGGCGGCGTCTCGCGCCGTATCGAGGGCGAGGATCGGGACCAGATGCGCGAAGTGATGAACCAGCTGCAAATCCCGGACGGTATGGGCGCGATCGTGCGCACCGCCGGCGTCGGTCGCAGCGCCGAGGAGCTGCAGTGGGACCTCGACAACCTCAAGGCGCAGTGGGACCAGATCGCCGCGGCCGCCGAAGGCAAGCCGGCCCCGTTCCTGGTGTACCGCGAGAGCGATGCGGTCACGCGCGCGCTGCGCGATTACCTCTCCGATGACATCGCCGAGGTGCTGGTCGATGACACCGCCGCCTTCCAGAAGGCCGAGGAGTACATGCAGCG
>JAPTUI010000113.1 GCA_028067895.1 Pseudomonadota bacterium
AAGCCGTTCGAGCTGAAAGAGCTGCTGAAGGTGGTGGAGCGGGCCCTCGAGAAGCGCAAGTTCAACGACATCGCCCGCGCCATCTTCTCCACCGTCCAGCCGGAGGAGCAGCTGCGCGTCATCATAGACTCGGTGACCCGCATCCTCAAAGGCGGCGAGTCGCTGCTGGTGCTGCCGGACAAGGACGGCAAGCCGCACGTGGCCGTCTCGCAGGGCCTGGAGGACGAGGCCGCCCTGGCCTCCCGCCTGGAGATGTGCTCCCGCGCGCTGGCCGCCCCGGACGGCGCGGCCAGGACGAACAGCCGCCCCGGCTCGCCGGGAACCCGGGCGCGCCCGGGCGCGGCCACCCCAGGCAGTTCGCCGGCCCGCGCTGCGAGCGCGCGCAGGGCCTGTCCGCGGTGACTGAGTGCGTTCTTCTGCGCGGGCGGCAGCTCCGCGGCAGTCTGCTCGAGGCCCTCCGGGAGGAACACCGGGTCGTAGCCGAACCCGCCCGTGCCGCGCGGCGCGCGCAGAATCTGGCCCTGCCACATGCCCTCGGCGAGCAGGGGCTGTGGGTCCTGCGCGCCGCGCACCAGCGCCATGACGCAGCGGTAGCGTGCCGCGCGCGCACCGTCGGGAACGGATTGCAGTTCCGCAAGCAGTTTCTCGAGGTTCTGCGCATCGCTCGCGCCCTCCCCGGCATAGCGGGCCGAGTACACGCCCGGCCGCCCCTGCAGCGCATCGACTTCGATGCCCGAGTCATCCGCGAGCGCGGGCAGGCCCGTCCGATGAGACGCATAGCGCGCCTTGAGCAGCGCGTTCTCCCGGAAGGTCGTGCCGGTCTCGGGCGGGGTCTCGAGACCGAACGCCGACTGCGGCAGCATGCGAATCCCATGCGGGGCGAGCAACTGCGCCAGCTCGCGCAGCTTGCCGGGGTTGCCGCTGGCGAGGACGACTTTCACGCCTCGATGGCCTCGCGCTGCAGCGGGAAGATTTGCTCGATGCCGCCGGCGGCGAGCGCCAGCATCGCGTCGAGTTCGTGGCGGCGGAAGGCGTGCCCCTCGGCCGTGCCCTGCAGCTCGATGAACCCGCCGCCGTCGTTCATCACGACGTTCATGTCGACCTCGGCGCGCGAGTCCTCCGAGTACTCCAGATCGAGCAGCGCGCTGCCGTCGACGAGGCCGACGGAGACCGCGGCCACCTGCCCGTGCAGAGGCGAGCGCGTCAGCAGCCGGCGCCGTTCGAGCCCGCGGCAGGCCTTCGCCAGGGCGACGTAGCCGCCGGCAATCGAGGCGGTACGGGTTCCGCCGTCCGCCTGCAGAACGTCGCAGTCGATCGTCACGGTGCGCTCCCCGAGGGCCTTCAGATCGACCACGGCGCGCAGCGAACGGCCGATCAGGCGCTGGATCTCGAGCGTGCGGCCGCCCTGCTTGCCGCGAGCGGCCTCGCGCGCCGAGCGCGTGTGCGTCGCGCGCGGCAGCATGCCGTACTCGGCGGTGACCCAACCCTGCCCCTTGCCGCGCAAAAAGGGCGGCACCGACTCCTCCACGCTCGCGGTGCACAGCACCTGGGTGTCGCCGAAGGCGACCAGCACGGCCCCTTCGGCATGCTTGGCGAACTGGCGGGTAAAACTCACCGGGCGCATCTGCGCGGCTGCACGGCCGCTCTGTCGGATCGTCATCTGTTCACTCACTACTGTTCGCCGAGCCACCGCAGCGCGGCGGCCGATGTGTTGTCACTGCCGCTGCCGGCGCGGCGCACCGCGCGACGCGCCAGGTCGAGCAGCGTCTCGCGCAGCGGGGTCGCGCTCGCGCCGAGTTCCCCGGCGAGCTCCTCGTCCTTCAGCGGTCCCCACAGCCCGTCGCTGCACACCAGCAGCGCATCGCCGGGCTCGAGCGGGCGGCGCCGCGTGATCGCCATGTCCGGCAGCACCGCTCCGCCGCCGAGGCAGCATTCGACGTAGTTGCGCATCGGGTGCGCCTGGGCCTGCTCGGCGGTGATCAGCCCCTCGCGCAGCAGTCCTTCGACGTGACTGTGGTCGCGGCTGCGGCCGATGAGTTTGCGGCCGCGGACGTGGTAGATGCGACTGTCCCCGACGTGCGCCCACCAAGAAGCCCCCTGCTGGACCAGGCACAACGCGCAGGTGGCGCGCGGGCGCTGATCGACGGGCGCCTGTGCGCCGAGCTTGACCACCGCATCGTGCGCGCGGCCGAGCGTCAGGTGCAGGAAGCCGAGCGGATCGAACAGCGGCTGGGTCGCCTGCCGGAAGGCGTCCAGGATGGTCTGCCGGGTGATTTCCGCGGCGCGTGCACCGTCGGCGTACCCGCCCATTCCGTCCGCCACCAGCAACAGCGCCGCGCGTTCGCTGACCGCGACCGCGACACGGTCCTGATTCTCCCCGCGTCCGCCGAGCAGCGTGACGTCGGCATAGTCGATCCGCAAATGACGCCCGTATATCTGTTAAAGTTCGGGGCCCGCTTTATATCACCTCACGCCACCCGGAGCGTAGCGCTTCCACGTGATTTCCAGCATGACAGGCTTCGCACGCCGCGAGAGTGCCGGCCCCTGGGGCAGCCTCGTGTGCGAGCTGCGCAGCGTCAATCACCGTTTTCTCGAGACCGGCTTTCGTCTGCCGGAGGAGCTGCGCTCGATTGAAGGCGATCTGCGCCAGCGCCTGGCGCGCGACGTGCGCCGGGGCAAGGTGGACTGCACCATCACCTACCGGGCGGCGCAGGCCGCTGCGGCCAGCCTCGAGGTCGACGCTGGCGCCCTGGAGCGTCTGACGGGCCGGCTCGATGAGCTGCAACGGGTCATCCCGGTCGGAACGGTGCACCTGCTCGAAGTGCTGCGCTGGCCGGGCGTGCTGAAGGACCCGAGTGTCGCCGGCGAGGCCCTGCTCGCCGGTGCCCGCGAGGTGTTCGAGGGGGCGGTGGAGGACCTGTGCGCCGCACGCGCCCGCGAAGGCGCAAAGCTGCGGGAGGTGCTCGAGCAGCGGTGCGAAGGGCTTGCCGCCCTGGTGGCCCAGGTCCAGGCGCGGCTGCCCGAGGTGCAGGCGCGCCTGACGACCCGGGTGCGCGAGCGGATCAAGGAGTTCGCCTCGGGGGCCGACCCGGACCGGCTCGAGCAGGAAATCGCGCTGCTGCTGCAGCGCCTGGATGTGGACGAGGAGCTCGAGCGGCTGACCGGTCACATTGCCGAAGTGCGCCGGGTACTCACCGGCAACGAGCCGGCCGGTCGGCGCCTGGACTTCCTGATGCAGGAACTGAACCGCGAGGCCAACACGCTCTCCTCGAAGTCGCAGGACCTCGAGACCACCCGCAGCGCGGTCGACATGAAAGTACTGATCGAGCAGATGCGCGAGCAGGTGCAGAACGCCGAATAGCGTTCAGGGGTGTCGAGGGGCATCCATCGCCGTCCCGAATACCCTGCATTTCTAGTACTTTTGGCCACAAATGGCCACTTCCATCCAACCCCACATCGGCTATCCTGTAGCTAGCCGGGTAGCTGAACTGTAGCTAACCCGGTAGCTGCTATTCGATGAACAAGGTGGTTTGCGACGCACTGAAAGCACTCCGCAAACCGCCCAGATCGAGACCCGCCGCATCGAATCCTTGCGATGGGGGGAGGCTGAATGGAGCGCGCGAAACTCACCACGCTCGCCGTCGATCGGGCGCACCGATCCGGTAAGCCGCTGCTGCTCAGCGACGGCGATGGGCTGTACCTGCGTAAGCAGACCCGCAACGGTGCCTCCTGGACGCTGCGCTACCACTTCGGCGGCCGCGAGCACTGGCTGACCCTGGGGCACTACCCCGATATGTCGCTCGCCCAGGCGCGCATCGAGGCACGGAAGGCGCGCGTACTGCTCGACAAGCAGCAGGACCCCTTGACCGTACGCCGCGCTACTCAGGCCGCGCAGCGCCAGCGTGGCTCGTTTCGCGAGCTGTGCGAGGAGTGGTACCGGAACGAGATCATCGGCCGGGGGATCAAGCATCCGAGCGTTCCGCGCCGGCATCTCGATAAGTACCTGGTACCCAAGCTCGGCCGCACGGCAGCGGCGGACGTCACCGCTGCGGACATTGCCCGCGAGATCGACGACCTCGAGGTTCGTGCCCCCACGGCAGCGAATGACCTCCTGCGCTTCGCCCGCCGCATCTTTGCCTTCGGCGTCCGTCGGCGAATCGTGCCCGCCAATCCCGCCGCTGATTTCTCACCGCGCCTCGATGGTGGCGGCACCGAGCGGCCCCGCAGCCGCGCGCTGAGCCTAGGCGAACTGGCCCAGTTGTTCTCGAAAGTCCGCGAGACGCCGAGCTTTGGCACCGCGAACGCAGTCGCGCTCAAGCTGCTTCTCGCCCTCTGCGTGCGTAAAGGCGAGCTGTTGGGCGCCCGGTGGGAGGAATTTGATCTCGACGGCAGCACATCTCAGGGCGCGGTCTGGCATCTTCCCGCCTCCCGCACCAAGACCGCGACTGCGCTCGACATCCCGCTGGTGCCCGAAGTGGTCGGTTGGCTGCGTGCGCTGAAAGCTCAGGACACCGGCGGGGAGTACCTGTTCCCCAAGCGCCGGCGCCATCGCCGCGCGCGCGTTCCGCATGTGGGGCTCGACACGCTCAACGTGGCCCTGCAGCGTGTGAAGCACGGACTGCCGCCCTTCACCCTTCACGACCTGCGGCGCACCGCACGGACCCAGCTCGCCGCACTCGGCATCCGGCGCGAAGTCGCTGAGCGGTGCCTCGGACACCAGCTGCGCGGCGTCGAAGCGACCTATGACCGGCACGATTACTTCAAGGAACGTCGTGCGGCGCTCGAGCAGTGGACCGCTCTACTGATCGAGACCGAGCGAGGAGAGAGCAAGATCACCCCGATAACCCGTGCGCGGGACGCCCGGATTTCGCATCAATTGCGCATCACTCAATCGGGCCGGTCATGACCCGAGCAGTCATTGCTACTCCCGAGCACATCGCGCGCAGCGGGTGAGGATTCGGTAGACGTTAGCGGCGTGCCGGCACGAACCCAAAATAACGGCCACCACATCTGAGCATTCGACCTCGTCCGGACGTACGAAGACATACTTGAATGGGGACATTGGCCTCTAATCTGGGCAATCAGATCGACAAGTCGCGACATTTCTGGTCCCTGAAACAATATCTGTTCTTTTCGTTCAGGCGCGGATCGCGGCGGAGCAAAGGTTGCAGTAGTCGCACTTATTGCAGGACTTCTTTGCGGGAGCGGGCACTAGGTTGTTCTCCCGCAGCGCCTGTGCCGCAGCGCGCACGTCGCGCTTCACGTCGTCCATGAACTCATCGCCCACGGGGCGGCGTTTCTGCTTTTGGTCGTCGAGTTGATAAATTTCCACGTAGTCAGCCCGCCGACCGGTGAGCTCCTGGTAGCCCAGCGCGTAGATATGCAACTGGGTCTCCGTGATGTCGTCCGACTGGGCGCGGTCGGTGGATTTCAGGTCCACGATTGTGGTTTCGCCGGTATCTAGACGCCGCACCAGATCGATCCGACCGACCACCGAGACTCCGTCACCCAGTGCAATCTCAACCGCCTTCTCGGAGAACTCCACCTTGCTGAACTCGCGCTCGTTCTTGCGGATGTAGGCATCGATCACCCGCCGAGCAGCAGCGGCGAGCTTCTCGCGCAGGGCCGGATAGGCGTAGGGCGCCCGCAAGTGGCGGTCCACCAATGCAGCAGCCTCGGATGGGTCGATTGGCTCACCCCGCAGAGCGCGGCCGTGGATCTCCGCAAGCGCGTCGTGCAGTGACTTGCCGTAGCCCAGTGCCTCGGCCAGCGGCGCGTTGAAGCCGTAGAGGATGCGTAGCTTGAACTGGTAGGGACACTCCAGGAAGTACTTGATGTCCGAAAAGGACAGTGCCACGTTCGCCACCGAGGCCCTGGGACGGGGCGGGAGGCGATTGCGCGCGGCGTAGTCCCCGCGCTTGCGCTTGACGTACTTTGATTCGCGCACTTCGTCGAAGAAGTCTGAGGGCGACTGGGCATGGCTGTTGCCTTCGGTGGGCGCCCACGTCATGTGCAGGAATTTCTGCGCCCGGGTCACTGCCACGTAGAACAGTCGGCGTTCATCCGCCTCGCCGCCCTTGTAGCGGGCGGCATTCTCGAAGGCACCTGCCGGAATCAAGTGCCAAGGTGTCCGGCCACCGCCACCCTTCGACGGGAAGCGGTTGCGGACCAGCTGGGGGATGAACACCACCGGCCACTGCAGACCCTTGGCCTGGTGGACCGTCATGATGCGCACCGCGTCCGGACTCGCGTAGGCGTTGTCCTGCCATCCTTCCGGGTAGGCATTCGCGGCGTGGTGTTCCAAGAAGCCGGAGAAGCTCTTGTACTTCTCCACCGGTTCGGATCGGAAGTGGATGCTCTCAAAGTCCGAGATCGCCTGGCTGAACTTGCCGAGGTTATAGAAGACCACTTCGCCGCGCCCATTGGGAACGCGTTCTTCGCGCAGCTCGGCGTTCTCGAGAAAGGCCATGAACTGGCGTTGCAGGTTGTACACCTGGAACTGGCCGAGATCGGCCTTCTTCATGTTGTTCCGCGCCCGGGCCGCTTCCGATATAGCAGAGGACAGCTTGGACTTCGCAATCCCAAGGCCGGCTCGTTCCCAGGCGTCCCGCAGCATATTCTCGTCGACCTTGTTGGCGAGGAAGTAGAACAGCTGGCGAGCGGCCTCGACCTCCGGCTGCTCAAACAGATTGTCCATGCCGGTGATGATGTATTTCACGCCGGCATTCCTGAGCGCCGCTGTGATGACGTCGCCATCGCGGCGCACTGAGCGCAGCAGAATGGCCATATCCGACCACGCGATACCGCGTTGCGTATCGCCCTCGCGCACTGCGACGCCATGCAGGTCTCGGCAGGTGCGCGCGATGTAGTCGGCTTCCTCTTCCGGCGAGTCGAATCCGAGCGCGACGATGTCCCCCTCCTCGTAGGCCTGTGCGTCGGTCGACTTCATCTCCTTGTCGAGGCGCGGCTTCACCCTACGGACGAAATCACGGGCGACCGCCACGATGCCCTCGCTCGAGCGAAAATTTTCCTCCAAGCGCACCGGGGTAACCGGCTGATAACGCCGCTCGAAGCCCAAGATGCCCTGCACATCGCTGCCACGCCACTGGTAGATGGTCTGGTCATCGTCACCGACTACGCAGATGTCCGCCCCCAGCGCATGCAGTTCCTCTGCTACCGCCTCCTGCACGGGGTTCACGTCCTGATACTCGTCCACAATAACGTGCCGGATACGGGCGGCGAGACGCTGGCGCAGCCCCTCGTTGACCTGCAACTCGCGGACCGCCTCGGCTAGGATGCCGGAGTAGTCTAGATATCCCCTGTCGTGGAGAAGACGCTCATAGTTGACGCGGTTGTTGGCGACCGAGTTTCCCGAGAGAAGCTCGGGATCAATGACTTCATCCTCGCGCAGGATGGCAAGCGCCGAAATGTAGGTCCGGGTATCGACATAGCGCTTCAGGGGCACGCCCTTAAGAGTCGTGCTCTGCGTCAAACCGGAAGACTTCGAATGCCGGTCTACGAACAGTGACAGCTGAACCTCGTTCAGCACCTCGAATTTCAGGTATTCGGCCACTTCGGTCTTGAGCAGCTCGAGGCAAAAGCCGTGGATCGTGCCCACGTAGAGGTCGGCGAGGCCAATGGTGTTGCCAAGCTGCTCCTGGCATCGCTTGTGGATGCGCTCCTTAAGCTCTGCCGACGCCTTCTCTGTAAAGGTGAATGCGACGATGTTTTCGGGAGCACAACCCGCACCGCCGGCCGTCACGGGTCGCAGGAGGTTCACAACCCGCTGCGCAACGACCTCAGTCTTCCCGGAACCGGCACAAGCGATTAGCTGCAGATTACCGCGAGTGTGCGCGATTGCGTCGCACTGGCGCGGCGTAAATCCCTGCTGGACGTGGCGCCGTTTCATGTCCATTTAATTATGTTGGCACCAGATCCTGGCGGATCCCGTGACCCACTACGCTGAATCGTGAAATGTACCGCCATGGAGGCATCTAATGTGTGATCGGCGCACGGTCGCTGTCCGCTGAGATGCGGGTCGGTCCCGGATGGCGGGACGCATTCAAGAAATTGGCGTCGTTTCCGCGACCACCACCCACTTCTGGACGGTTACCCATGTCGCAGCAATCGTCGAACTCGCCGCACGGTCCGAGCTCCGACTCCATAGCGGCGACCGAGACCCGCAGCGCGTCGTGATAATGGCGGCGTCCACGTCCGAGTCGACCCCAATTCGGGGCCACCATACCGATCTCAATCTCATGGGCGTGGGAGTCCACTCAGTCCACCACCCATCCGGGGAATATGCAGGCTCGCCAGCGTCCAATCGTCGGGGTCGAGCACCCGTCGCCAGCCGAGGGGCTATCTCCATCAGCTCGATGCGTAATGCCGCGGATTCTGATTTCGACGACTTGGTCACGATGGGCTTCGTTCAGGTCGTGCGCACTGCAGCGGCCGTCCAGGGGTGACCCAGGAGTCCCGAATGCCGCTGGCCGCCGGGGCACGGTTGTATGACAAGAGCAGTCGCGAGCCTATCCTGCATGCGCTCTCGTCTGCACCTAAATGTCACGCAGCGTGATCGTCGGATAGATCGCGCGGCAGCGGCTCGCTACCCCGGCATTCACCAAGTTCTCAGCCGCTGCGCTTGCCCCTCGAGACGCCGCGCGCCATCCGCAGCACGTTCTCGCGATGAAATTCGAGAAACCGCCGCTGCCCTTCAGAGAAGGCACCGACATTGACCCGGGCGCCGGGATCGATTCCCATCCGCCTGAGCGAGACGGGGTCCGCCACTGGGGACACGATGAGCTGTCCCGCGTTCTCGAAGGAAATGAATCCCTTGTCGAATAGATGGTCCACCGTCGGCGTCAGGAGCAGGCCGTTTTCGCCATCGAGCCGCGCTTCATTGCCGCTGTCGCGCCAGGGCTGGATGTGACTCGCGATCAGGTGCTCCATGCGCTCCACGTGGGTGATGCGGCAGGCTCGCTCAATCGAACGCACGTTGTCCCGGAAGATCCCCTGACCGCGACGTGCCTGGACGAGCGCGGTTCTCTCGGTCTCTGGAATCGTCGTGCTCGTATCAATGGCGACCTCGATGCGCCGCTCCCATTCCTCAATGTCCCGTTCCGGCGCCGGGGAGTCGCGCTCAATCCGGCTCACCTCCCTCCCGGCATCAGCCACCTGATTAACCTCGGCCCCGATCAGCGAAAAGAGTATCGATGCCAGCACCGGGCTGATCTCGGTGAGGTAGATGCTCTGCAATCCATTGCCGTTCTGAGTCAGGGGTGCGTACTGGTGCGGGAGCGCCGATCGGAGCCGTGCAATGTGATCTTTGGGACGGATCGCATTCGAGAGCCGCTGCCAGCGAATGCCCACCCGCCAGCCGATCTGGCTCCAATTGGTACCAGCGGTGCCGAATTCCTCCGGCTTCGGGCTCTCCCGGCAGTAGCCGCTGACGATGCCGAGGGCCGCAATGCGCGTGTCGCAGAACGAAAAGACGAGGTCGCCGGGCGACACCTCACGCATGAATTCGTAGAAGGGATTGCGGTGGCCGTTCTTGTTGCGCTTCGGCGACCAAAGATACCCACCCTCAATCTCCTGGCGGAAGGTCTGGTTCTGATTGACCCACCAATAGCGCACTTCGTTCGGTTCGGCCGCCCCGACCGCCTCAATGGTCCACGGTTTACTCAAGGCATTGAGTAAAAATACTCAATGGATTCCCCCATTCAAGGACCAGACTGCTTCTGGTCATACGTCAACCTGAAAACGGTATCCGCCATCCATCGCTTGAAGGAATCATTGTCCACGAACTGCTTGAACAGCTCCGTGTCGTCCTTCATGTAGGCGGTCATCACGCGTAGCAGCGCCTTGTCATGCTCTATACGGGCATTCTGCTTGTCCGAGTTCCTCTGAGCGTTCCGGTACGCCGGGTCGGCCGCCACCTTGGCAGGGATGTCCTCGGTGATCAGCTTGTGAACCCTGTCCTTGTCGGACCAATTGATGTTCCCGAACTGCTCGTTGAACGTCTTCAGGATGTTCGAGAGGCGGTCCAGCTCCGGCTCGGCCTTGTGGCCGCCCCCGGAAGCAGGTACCGGTTCGATCTCGGCGTCCGCGTCCGGTAGTTGGATGCGCGCAACCGCCTGCTTCTCCACCCTGTAACTATCCATGTCGATGGCTTCGAGGATACCTTTGGACAAATCCTGCTCCACCGGCGCCGGGAGCTTGGAGATCAGGAAGTTGAGGAAGATGGAAAGTTTCTCCCAGCCGGCGTTGGTATAGGGCAGTACGGACGACAGAAATCCGTAAGTCCGCGCAAAGGCCTTGGCCTTTCCCTTGAAGTCCACCTGCGCATCTTCGTCCAGGTTCTCGCGATAGACAGCAACGCAGGCGTCGAGGATCGGGTCGAGCTTGTCGCGGTCTGCACCATCGAGATACAGGCTCACGAAGGTGTCGAGCTGCCCGGGGTCATAAACCTGGGCACTATCGAGCGCAGCCATGAGGTCGTGAAGCTTGTCGGGATCGGTCTCGTCGGACAGGATCGTGGTGCGGTAGTAATCGGCGAAAGACTTTTGAATCGTGTCGGCGTCGTTCATGAAGTCGAGCACGAACACGTCGTGCTTCTTGGGGTGCGCCCGGTTCAGGCGCGACAACGTCTGCACCGCCTTGATGCCCGAGAGCACCTTGTCCACGTACATCGTGTGCAGCAGCGGCTCGTCGTAGCCGGTCTGAAACTTATCTGCGCAGATCAGGAACCGATACGGATCCTCTTCGATCTTGTCGGCTATCTGGCTCGATGGAAAGCCGTTAAGCGAGGCTTCCGTCACCTTGGCGCCGCCGTATTCGTGTTCGCCGGAGAACGCCACGATCGCCTGGTAGCGGCTCTTGCGATCGACAAGGTAGTCGCGGATCGCGTGGAAGTACTGGATGGCGCGCTCGATGCCGCTCGTCACCACCATCGCCCGAGCCTCGCCACCGATCTTGTTCAGCGCCAACACCTGCTCGTGGAAATGATCCACCATGATCTCGGCCTTGAGCCGGATCGCGTGATCGTGACTCTCCACGTACCGGCGCAGCTTCTTTTTCGCCCGCTTCGTGTCGAACTCAGGGTCGCCCTCGACCTTCTTGACGAGCTTGTAGTAGCTGTTGACCGGCGTGTAGCACTTGAGCACGTCGAGGATGAAGCCCTCCTGGATGGCCTGCTTCATCGTGTAGCTGTGGAATGGCCGATGCTGTACCGTGCCGTCGGGCTGGGGCTCGGCCTCACCAAAGATCTCCAGCGTCTTATTCTTCGGCGTAGCGGTGAAGGCGAAATAGCTGGCGTTCGGCAGCAGCTTCTTGGCCTCCATCAGCCGATTGATTTTGTCCTCCAGCGTTTCGTCTTCGTCCTCGGTCCCCGTGGTGGACAGCGCCAATGAGACTGCTGCCGACGTTCGCCCGCCCTGACTCGAATGCGCTTCGTCGATGATGATGGCGAATTTACGCCCTCGGTGCTCGACCCCGATCTCATCGAGAATGAACGGAAATTTCTGCACCGTGGTAATGATGATCTTCTTCCCTTCGGCGATGAACTTCCGCAGATCTCCCGAGTGCTCGGCGTGCCCAACCGTCGCGCCCACCTGCGCAAACTGCTTGATCGTGTCACGGATCTGCTTGTCCAGAATGCGCCGGTCGGTGACGACGATGATCGAATCGAAGAGCGTCACCTCGTCTTTCGTCAAACCGATGAGCTGGTGAGCGAGCCAGGCGATCGAGTTCGACTTGCCACTGCCGGCCGAATGCTGGACCAGGTAGCGGTGGCCCGCACCGTTTGCTTTCGCGTCGACGAGCAGCCGGCGCACGACGTCGAGCTGGTGGAAGCGCGGCCAGATCTGCACCCGCGTCTTCTTGCCGGTCTTCGCGTCCTTGGTCTCGACGATCTGAGCGTAGTTCTCCAGGATGTCCGTCAGGCCCGCGCGGGTGAGGATGCCTTTCCACAGATAGTCCGTTTTCAGCCCGTTCGGGTTGGGCGGGTTGCCCGCACCGTCGTTCCAGCCCTGGTTGAACGGCAAGAACCACGAGCCTTTGCCTTTCAGGTGCGTGCAGAAGCGCACCTCGTGATCGTCCACGGCAAAATGCACCACGCAGCGCCCGAACTCGAACAGCTTCTCCCGAGGATCTCGGTCTCGCTGGTACTGCTCGACGGCATCCCCGACCGTCTGCTTGGTCAAGCTGTTCTTCAGCTCGAAGGTGGCCACCGGCAGTCCGTTGATGAATAGCCCCACGTCAAGCGCGCGTTGCGTCTCGTCACGGCTGTAGCGCAATTGCCGCGTGACGCTGAACCGGTTGGCTGTGAAGCGCTCGAGCGCCTTGGCATTCCCCGGCGACGGTGTGCCGGAGAACAGATCGATGTGGTGTGGTCCGTGCTTCAGTCCGTTCCGCAGCACATCTATGGTACCGCGCTTGCTGATTTCGCCCTGCAGCCGCGCCAGGAACTTGCGCCGCGTCGGTCCATCCTGGCCGAGGTCGAGCGCGTCGCACACCTTCGCCTGGGTCTCGCGGAGGAAGGCCGCGATCTGCGCGAGGTCTACACAGTACTCACGCTCGTAGTCCTCCGCCGCGCCGCAGACCCAACGCACGGCATACGTCGCGGGTCGGTCCTGCACGATGTTTGCCGGCACGCCCGGATCGCAGGGTGCACCGGTCAGAGCCGTGCAGATCAGCCGTTCAAGGCCGCGTTCGGAGGTGTCGGTGGTCATGGCACCCTTCGCCAGATGGGGTCCTCGCTCGCTCCTTTGCTAGAACCTTTGCTAGACCCGCAAATCGCGGCAGATTTTAGCAAACCGATATATCTTTGTTTCATAAAGGCTTTTTAACACTGGGCCGCGAGACAAAGCGCGTTCCAGGGCTGCGTTCTTTGCCAAGTCACGGCGAGTCCCGAGGCGCTGCCGGCTCGACGACCACCCATTGGGGTTTCGAGCGACTGCCGTGGTTGTCGATGGCACCGGATCGGCGGAGTTCCTGCAGCAGGTTGTGCACTCTGCGGCGTTTCTGCTCCGGCGACAGTCGATCCGGCAGCTTGGTCAGCAGAAGCTGATCCACATCCTTGCGATCCACAGGCTGATGCTCGCGCACCAGCGCCAAAATGAGATCAAGGTAGTACTGCTTGTTGAAGCCGCGCTCGCGGATGTGCCGTCCGGCCTCACCGGCCGCTCGTGCCACCGCACCCGCCACGATCAGGTTCGGATAGCGGCCCTCCACCAGACCCGCGGACTTCAGACGGCGGTGGTCGTCATGACCGACCGGCTGCCCCTTCTGCACACGATCGAGCAGCATCACCTGGGCAAGGTCTAGGTCGGTTCGTTCCATCAAGAGACGCGTGTAGCGCTCGTCCAGAATCCGACCGCTCAAACTCACGGCGACCTGGCCGGGCACGCTCAAGTCGTAGTCGGGTAGCGGGAACGAGCGCCGCCGCTGCGTCTCGAACATCCGCTTGATGCCGCCGCCCTGGGTGTCGATCAGGTTCAGCTCGACCATCGCATCAGCCAGAAATGGATTGCGGTAGAGCGCCTGCGGCGCGTCCTGCCGAATCACCGTCTCCACGTCCCCGGGGAGAAAGTCACCCACATTGGTGACCAGCACCCGATCGGGGAACTCGACAACAACGATGCGTCCGTGGCGACGGTAATCCTGATGCGCAACGGCATTGTGCAGCGCCTCGCGGATCACCCAGGGGTCATACTGCGTGATCTCCTGGGGAAACAGCGTGCCACTTGGCAGAGCGCGGACGGTGAGATTGCGGATGCGCTTGAGCAGGCGATCGCCCACGAGCAGGAATGGGGGACCGAAATGCTCATAGTCAAGCTCGCGGTTGTCTGCATCTTTGAGAATCCACGAGATCCTGGCCACCGCTGGCGACAGCAGGGTCGCCGACTCGGAGCGCCCGAGCAGCAGTAGCGCCGAGTTCGTCACGGCTCCCTGCTTCAGGACTCGGGCTTTGTTCAGGAAGGTAGTGTCGTCCCAGTCGACGACGGCCGCAGCTTGGCCCGGGTGCTTGACGACGAACTGCTCGCGCGCCTTGGCCACAGCCTCTGGCTCAAGGTCCGCCAGCGACGCTGCTGCGCATACTTCCGCGGACCAATCGTTATTCCGTGTCCAGAGTGCGCGCGCCTTTTCTGGATGCTTGCCGAGTTCGGTCTTACTGGACCCGATCCGTATGTAAGGCGTGCCATAGAAACTGACCGGCTCCCCGTTCGCGGACCCCACCTCGAACAGAACGACTCGGCCGTTGGGATATTCGACAATGTGTGATTCAAAGCCGACGTTCGGACGCAGTCCAGCAGCGAGCCATGGCAAAAGGTCCTGGTTACCCTTGGCTTTCGTCGAGTATGGGTCGAACTGTGTGCCAACCACAGCGTGTGTGGCGTCGTCGATGCCGAATACGAGATAGCCACGCGCCTGGCCGGACAGGCATGCCGCGTTGGCGAGCGCGGACAGGTATTCGCCGAGCACCTGCGGCTCATACCAGTTGCGCTTGAACTCGAGCCACTCCGTTTCAGTCGACAACGCCCGGAGCCGATCGATGAGCGCGATCTGCACCCCTTCGCTCATGCCTTGGCTTCCTCGGGCACCCCATCAGGGCCGGTGATCTCCTCCTCTTCCGCGTCGCTCTCGGCCTTGATCCCCTCAAGCAGCCCAGGTTCCTCGATTTCGTCCGACAGTCGCGCCGCTGCGTCTCGCACATCGAGCTTGCCGGTGACTACATCAGCGATGAGGCGGGTACGGTACTCCATCAGTAGGGCAATCTCGCTTCGAGCTGTAGCACTCGCCGCCTCAAGTGGCGCGATCTCTCCGGCGATTGCTGCAAGGATCGTCTGCTGGTCTTCCAAGGGCGGCACCGGCACTATGAGGTTCGCAAGAGTACTTGTGTTGTAGTGAGCCTGGATTGCGCCAACTGAGCGGTACTTCACGTCCGCCCTGGCAGCCCATGAATTCAAGTACGCTAGCAAGTAATGACTATTGATCTGACTCGAGGCGCGAACAATTAGCAAGTCAATACAGTTTGCTCCATCGAATTCCGACGTGACTATCGCAGCTACACCGGCCTGACCCGTTCGCACTACGACAATGTCGCCTGCAAATATCTGAGACTTGCGATGAGCCGAATTAGTCTCCGGTGCAATAAACACAAGTTCGCGGCCTCGTATGACGCCGCTTGAGATATTCAACGATCTAAGGCACGGGATGCCCGAAGCAACATAGAGTCGCGCTGGTTGAATCACAATTCCAACCGTCACTTGTGGCACCACGAACTTCAGCGGCTTCACCTTCCAATGCTCTGGCACATCCCCAAGCCACTCCACACCGGAGGCTTTGAGGCGAACGTTGGGGTCGAGGCCGCGCGTGACGGCTCTGTGAATGACGGCCTGCTTCTGCTCCTCCAGCAGCTTGATCAGTTTCTGCTTGGCGCGGATATACCGGCGAATCCGCCGGTCCTCGTAGTCGAGAAAGTGGACGATGGCGGCTTGTTCCTGAAGGGGCGGAACGCATGAGTAGATCAATTTAAAATGTTCGGGCCGAAGGCTCCACATATCCGAAGTGATGCCGTAGGACCATCGCTCCGCCTCCTTCGCAAAGGCCGGTGTCCGAAGTAGATAGTGTAGGTAGCGGGGCGCACCGTCGCCGCGCGGACGCTGCACGACGTACGCTGGGCTGACAATTCCCTCACACTCGGAAGCCCCGACCGCACCCTGCCACGCGCGCATCTTGTTATAGGCTATGTCGCCAGGCCGGACGAGCTTGTATGCAGACTTGTCCAGATTGGAGCTGTCCTTCTTCGAGCTGTCTTCGAGCAACGCCTTCTGCCGAATCACCCCCTTCTTGATCGTCACAGAGAGCATGTCCGCCTCAGGGTGGTCACGATCGTTGACCTCGGCAAAGATCGCGCGATTCGGAAGTACCTGCCAGTGCTGAGGCACCGCCCCCAGCCACGCTACGCCGGAGTCCTTCATTGCAGGATACGACTTGCGGCTAGTGATCATGGCACGGGGCTCACGAGCATTGACTTGCGCGGCAGCTCACGCGGCTCTCGTTCGAAGCCACCTTTGCGCATTAATCCCCACTTCGGCGGGTACCACTGCGGGATCGGCGTCGGATGCGGCGTAAACTTCTGCTTGATGCGGCTTCTTCCGGACTCGCCTTCGACGTCCGGATGAGCGACGCGCGCGTACTTGCTGACCTCGCAGAACACATTCTGGCAGTCGACGAGTTGTAGACTCCGACCCCACAGCTTCTGGAATTTCATCCCCAGTCGCTTGAACTCTTCGCCCGCATGCTCAGCCATGACTTGAATGATCTGGGCCTCGCTCAGGCCCGCCATGTCTCTGAAACACTTGCTAATGCCGTCTCGAGCGCCGGGCCCAGCCACGACGAAGTCCATTTCGGAGAAATCAATGAGCTCGCTATAATTGATGTCGATGGCGAATTGGAATGCAAGGAAGTCTCCGAGCGACGGATAGCCGCGCAGCAACTCAAACGCTCCTCGGAGTGAGCCCGCCTTTGCGAGCTTTTTCGGCGCCCCATCGGCCATCATGTGCTCGATGAGGCGCAGGTGGTTTCGGTGTTTACGCGGGCTTCCGAACGCGGGAGACGGCATGATGTACGCGGCCGAGTAGATGCGCTCGCTTTCGTCGAGTAGCCCGTCCAGCACCTTCGCATAGGCGTCGAACGAGAATTTGTGCCATGTCAGCGCACCGAGCTTCATCCGCAGCCTCTCCCACGTCTCAATCTTGTTGAAGAGCTTGAACAGGATTGTGCGGAAGAAAACCTCCTCGGGCTTCTGCGAGCCCTCGTAGATCACATGGCGGATCAAGTACTGGCTAACCCGGTCCGACGCTCGGTACGTATTCGTAAAGCGATGTGCGCTGAGGATCGGGTCCTCGGTCCACGGCGGCGTGTCACCGAGCACGCGACGCATGAAGATTTCCTGGCGCTCCCAAGCGAAGCGCCAGTACGTATCGAAAACGGGCGTCGTCTTCAGAACGCGCCCGCACTGCAGGCGGATTTCGTAGTCAGCTCGCATGCTCAGTCGGCCCATGCATTCCCCGTGCGGTTCTTGCCAAACGACGTTCGAGAGTTGTCTGGCTGCCTCGTGCTCTTCCGTAGGTAAGCGGCGTGAATCCAGCCTTGGACCGTTGCAGGGTTATCTGACCAATTGTAGATAGTCGCGAATTCGCACAGGATGTTGTCGTAGAGGCGCGGTGGAATCGTGTGCGGGTTATACTTCGTCGGGTCGTTCCGCGGATACGTGGGCAGCACGATGCCGAGAAGACCAGAACGCGGGTTGTACTCCGTCTGTCGAATCGACGCCCCGATCTCCCAGTCGATATGCTTCCGCTGCCACGTCTCGGCACCGACCAGGACGACCGTGACCGAGGTATCGCGGAGATACTCGTCCCGGATCTTCTGGCGGATCGTCTCGGCAGGGAGGTTCGAATCGATATCCCCATCGTTCACTGAGCCCGACACGATGACGTCGAAAATGCTGCCGAATTGGTCGAACTTTCTTTTGTACGCCTCGTCGAGCGCGTGGTGATAGCTGACGAAGACCTTGTGTCTATTGCTCATGGCGCTTCTCGCGAAGTTGAAAAAGGCCCCTGCTTGTCGTCGCACGCAGCGTGGGGCAAGTAGGTGAGTTGACGGGCGCTAAGGTCAAGCGTCACACATCCGCCCGGACCTGCGCAAAGCGCGCGGAACACACGGTATCCGTCTAGGATGGCCGTCTCCCACTGCCACAGGGGCACGGCCGCCACTTCGAAGCCCTCGACGAACTCCCCGACGGTCTTTAGCAGATCGAAGTCGACGTGATCGAGTCCCTCGAAGAACTTGAGCTGCTTCGCTCGGCTGAAGACGATGGCAGAGACCGCTTCCTCAATGACGCCCGCGCGTGCGCCGTCCTGTGCTTCGTCGATCTTCGGGTCTCTCTTGCGCTTGGTGCGCATGAGTGCGCGCACCACGGGCGACCATCCAAGATGGACCGCGTAGGCGAAGTGGAAGATATCGTGAAAGCGATACCCGTCCGCATCTTCGATATTGTCGGTGAGGCGATCGCCGAGGTTGATGTCGTTGCACCGCAGGATGACGGCTCTCTGCGACCCGCGTGATCGCTCCAAGAACTCCAAGCGAAGGCGCCGAGGGATCTGTTCCTCAACACGGAAGTCGTCATCGAAGAGGGGCGCGTACCGCCTTTCGTCAGGCCAACGGCTTCTTGTCTTCGCTGTGTTGCGGTCGGCCGCGTCGCTCAGCGAAATTCCGATGTCCCCGCTGATTGCGTTCAACAGCGACCACGTCCGGCGGAAGCGCAGTCTGACGTCGCCAACAGTTGGGGAGGTGATCGTCGCGAGAATCTCGCCGACGGATGCACCCAACTCGAGATGCTCGGCGAGCGTGGGACCGGCTGCCACCGGAGGTGAACCCACGCCTGCGCCTTGAAGCTCGTCGAGCACGCCAGGAGCGACGACGTCTGCCAAGCGGACGAAGTACCAGAGGAAGTCGCCGACCTCTTCGATGGTTCTCTGTCGGTAGACCGGATACGCCTCGCGCTCACGGCGCGCCTTCTTCAGCTCCGCAATGACGCTCCCTGCTTCGCCGATTAAGCCCGCAGCCAGCAATGCAGCGTGATCATCTTTGCCCGCGAAGCGGTCCGTCTTCGCGGCTAGGTTGGCGAACTTGTGAAGCCAGCTCGCGGGAGTCCCTTCGCTCATCTCGCAAGCCTTTGGTCGGGTCGCCGCGCAGCTGGAGGAGCCTTGCGTGGTGGTGGCGCGCTGCTGGACGCCAGTGTCGTCACGCGTTTGTGTTTCGCGAACTCCAGGGGCTCGTCCTGGAAGCCCCACTTGCCCCGCTGCTCCAGCCAGCTCGCAAAGGCGGTGGCGAGCTCATGCCCGAACACGCGATGGCCCCGAGCCCTGCAGCAGATGTCTTCGTTCGTCTTGCGGTACGGCCGGAACTGCTTCGGGATGGTCGGCGCTGACGCGCCCCAGTAGAGGAACCTATTGGCCACCAGTACCCGGTCGACCCCGGTGTCCCACGCGATGTTCGCTACATTTGGACGGCCGTGCTCCAAGCTGTGGTGGGAATCGGCCTGCACCCAGCGCTTCCCCACGCGATGGTAGATGTTGTCCCCATACAGGACCTTCAGGCTGCCGTTGAGGTCGGGCCGCTTCAGGCGGAAGCGCGGATCGTTCCAGTAGGTCTCGAAGTCGAGGATCTCGCTCACCTGCATCGCGTAGATGAGATGCCCGGCGAGGTCGTACCTCGATTTCGCTCCCGTTCCGACGATCCAATCACCGACACTCGCACCGCCGCGGATCTTCGGCTTGCACGTCGCCAACGTGCAGAACCCGTAGAACGGGTTCGGAGCGAAGCCGAAGTCACGCGCCACGATGTACGAGTAGAGCTTCATCCGCAGCTGTATCTCTTTACCACCCAGTCAGGCGTAGCGCGTGGGTTCCCAGTAACGGGGTCGTCCCAGCCACGAATCTTGCCGCTGATTGCGTCGACAACCCGTTCGCTCTGCCAGCCAACGACGGCAGCATCACCGTGCTTGCGAAGCTCATCGGGCATGTCGGCGTCCGTCGCGCCCTGCGCGAACACACCGACGACGTTCTTTCCTTGCTCCACGGCATGCTTGATCTCCCAGTTCACCCAGTCGCTCTGCGCAGTGTCGTGCGTGATGAGTACGACTAGAGTACTGGCCCACTGGATGCGGGGAGCAAGGACGTCACGCTTGATGTAGTCCTCGTTCTGCGCCGCGTTGGGCTTGTCGCTGTTGATGGAGCCATCTCGGACCTCCATCCCAGCTTTCGAGATGAGGTCCCTCAGCTTCGGCAACAGGTTGTCGTCCTCATGAACGTGAGAAATGAAGATATTCTTTTTGTCGGACATGCTTGTCACTCCGCGTTGTCAGCGGATGCCGGCGAGTAGCACTGCTGAAGGCCGTGAAGCACGAGCTCGACGATGCGCTCAGCCGAACGCGACGCCGCGAGCTCACGGTTCTCCTCGATCGTCAGTCCGTTCTTGAGCCCCGCGATGCCGCACGTCTTGAGCTCGGTCGCGATGGTCTCGTAATCGTCCCACTGGATGCCACGTTCGGCGTAGAGCTTTTTCAGGTCCTCAGCATGCGGAAGGGCTTGATGATGGGCCCAGGTTAGCTCCGAGCGATGAACGCCGTCGAGCGCGTCGAGCACCAGCCGCGCGCACCCTCCGAAGGCGCCGATAAGATACACGGGACGCTCGGCCCGGATGCCGAGCAGCGCCTCTTCAAGCACCCCTGGCATTCTCCCACGATATCCATCACCCGCAGGCCCAACGCGGCCCCCGACAACGACACGTGCCGCGACCTCGTCGGTCTGGCGTTGCCGCATAATGGTCAGTCCGCGAGCCCACGCGAACCGGTGCATCGTGGAGTCGACCGGGATATCCGTTGACGGCGCTGCAATGAACGCTGCGTCGACTGTCTCGTCGAGTCCTGCGGGCCTCGCGCAGCTGCGCACCTCGACCAACGGCCCAAGGCGCGCAACATCGGCGGCGGCGCTCGCAGTCGGCCACGCCAAGTACGAAACCAGCTCAGCTGGGTGTGCGGCTCCAGGAGCAGGTTCTCCTCGGAGTTGCTCTATTATCGGGTCGTACAACAGGTCCGCCAAGCGGACGGTGTAGCCGACGGAGCCGAGGTGACCGCCGTAGGCAAGGCGAACTCCGGCTACCAACAGGTATCGCGAGATTTCGAGCAGCACCTCGTCAAGGTGCGGCTTGCGAAGGCCAAATCGCGGGAGGTCTTCTGATTCAGAAATCGACAGCGCAACGAGGAGCTGCTGCGCCCGCAGATCGTGGGCCTTCGCGTGGCGCTCAAGAGGGGTCTCGACCGTGACGCCCGCAAGAGACAGGACGGCGAGTTCCTCCGTTCCGAGCGGAGGATCGGGATACAGCACCGGCTTCGCTTTGTCTCGGTGCACCACCGTCACGAGCTCTGGGCCCGAGGGGAGAATGTCGTCTCCAGGCTTTGCACGCTGGCGAAGCATCTCCTCAGCGTGTGCATGACGGAGCGTCTCTCGAAGCAGCGAGCTCACTACATCTCGTGGATCGTCACGCCAGCGGAGTACGGGCGCGTTGCCGGCATACGGGAAGCGCCGGATCTCGCGTTCCTGTAGCGCGTCGACAATTACGAACGGCCGCTGATGGCGCTTCGCAAGGAGGACCTCCCTGCGGCACCATGAGCGTGACGAATAGGCATCTGTCACGACTGCGAGTAGCGCAGAGTCGGTCACTCCGTCTTCGATGGCCTTGGCGAACCGAGACCCGGACGCGATATCACCGCTGTCGAACCAGGTCTTCTCCGGCTGCTTGGCCTTCAAGTAGTCGAGCAGCGAGTTGACGACGCCGGGTTGCTTGGGGACGTCTATTTTGGCGTGACTGAGAAAGATGGTGACCGGAGGCGCGTCTTCGTCCGTTGCATGAGGGCGAAGGCGTCGAATCAGGAGGTGGAGCATTCGACGCGCAACGAGCTTCTTCCGCTGCTCCTCATCGGGCTCGTCGAACGCGCGAAGGAAATTCAGGTCCTTAAGGCGCGTGTCGATCGGCCATGCGAACTTGCTGAGGCTCACCGGCAGAAGGCGATTGTTGGGCGACGCATCGCAAAGCTGCCGGAGCATCACCGCGTAGTCTGCCCACGTGATTCCGCCGCTCCTGCCTGTTCTCGCATGCGCGACAAACTGGTCGTCAGCCAGAAACACGACCAGCACGCGGTCTGCCTCCTCGCTGAGTCGCGGCTCGGGCGGCATTAACGAGTAGTCGTCCGGTGTGAAGCTGGTAGCGATGCGGAGGCCCGGAACCGCAGCGTCGTCGTTGATGACCGCGCGGAGGTGCTCGGCCATAGCGGCAGCATCGGCCGACGCGGGGTGGAACTCGAACTGGACGAGGAGCGGAAACCTACTCATGACGGGCGGCCCCCAATGATTTGGCCGAGCAACCCCTCGGTCTCTTTCTCCAGCGTAAGGATGTCCGCGCGGATCTCCTCCAGCGTACGCAGCGGCTGAGGTTTGTAGAAGTAACGAGTGAAACTGACCTCGTAGCCAGTCTTTATGCTGTCCAGCACATACCAGGCATCGGAGGCATGGGGCAGCACCTCCCGCTTCAGTAAAGCCTCGATGCCGCCCTCTTCCGTCAGCGGCACCTGCTCGGTGTCGCGCAGATCGGGGTCGGGTTCGTATTCGATGACGACCGGCTTGCCTGCAATCGGTACCTCGAATAATCCACACAGCGGGTTAGCGACTGTGCCTTTCTTGTGGATCTTCCGGATCACCGGTGGCGCATCGTCCGCACGCTCGGCGGTTTCCTTTAGCGCTTTGATTTCCTTCGGTGCGTACGCGCGCTTCGGGTCAATACCCTTCAATCGTAGCGGGCGCTCTACGGTCACCTTCCAGTAGCCGAAAGCGGCGTTCGGGAAAATTTTCGACTGCTCGGTCTCCTCGAACTTCACGAATGTATCGCAGATGCGCCCGATGTCCTCGTCCGATAGCTCGCAGTTCTTCTTTCCCAAGTTCTTGCGCAGCGGCTTGTACCACTGCGTGGCGTCGATGAGCTGCACCTTTCCTTTGCGGTGCGCGGGCTTTCGGTTCGTGAGAACCCAAATGTAAGTGGCAATGCCCGTGTTGTAGAACATGTTGAGCGGCAGCGCGACGATGGCGTCAAGCCAATCGTTCTCGATGATCCAACGGCGGATGTTGCTCTCGCCCTGACCGGCATCGCCCGTGAAAAGCGACGAGCCGTTGTGCACCTCGGCGATGCGGCTGCCGAGCTTGGCGCCCTGCTTCATCTTGCTGAGCAGGTTCGCCAGGAACAGCATCTGTCCGTCACTCGAGCGGGTGATGAGCGAGTACTCAGGATCGCCGGCGTGTTCGATGATGAACCGCGGATCCTTGATGCCATCCTTGCCGCCCATGCGTTCGAGATCGCTCTTCCAGCTCTTGCCGTAGGGCGGATTGGAAAGCATGAAGTCGAATTCCCGCGATGGAAATGCGTCGTTGGACAGCGTCGAATGCTCGGGGCCGCCAACGATATTATCCGCAGCATCGCCCTCGCCCTTGAGGAGCAGATCAGCCTTGCAGATCGCATAGGTCTCGGCGTTAATCTCCTGGCCGTAGAGATGCGTGGCGACCTGTTTTCCGTGCTGTGTTGCCAGTTCCTCGAGCGTCTCTTCGGCTACTGTGAGCATGCCGCCGGTGCCGCACGCGCCGTCGTAGAGCAGGTAAGTGCCCGATTCGATCTCGTCGGCGATGGGCAGGAAGATTAGTTTCGCCATGAGTTTCACGGCGTCGCGCGGCGTCCAGTGCTCGCCGGCCTCTTCGTTGTTCTCCTCGTTGAATCGCCGGACCAACTCCTCGAACACCGTACCCATGCCATGGTTGTCGAGACCCGGCTGCTTCACCGATCGATCACCGTTGAGCACGGGATTCGGGCTGAGATTGATATCGGGTGAGAGAAACTTCTCGATCAGCGTCCCGAGCGCGTCGGCCTTGGAGAGTCGGGGAATCTGATTGCGGAACTCGAAGTTCTCGAGGATGTCCTGCACGTTCGGCGAGAAGCCGTCGAGGTAGGCTTCGAAATCTGCGCGGAGTTGCTGCTGACTGGCACGGGCCCTGAGGTCACGCAGGGTGAACTTGGAAGTGTTGTAGAACGCCTGTCCCGCTGCCTGCCGCAGCGCCGGGTCCTGATTGGTGATATTGGCCGTGTCGAGCCTGGTCTTCATTTCCAGCACGGCCCGCTTCGTCGGCTCGAGCAACGCATCGAAACGGCGGAGCACGGTCATGGGGAGGATCACGTCGCGGTACTTACCGCGGACGTACAGGTCTCGGAGCACGTCGTCCGCGATCCCCCAGATGAAATTGGCAATCCAGTTGAGCTGTTGTGCTTCCATCAGGCTCTCAGTCTTTCTTAGTGTCGCCGGCGATCATGCGGCGGCTGTTCGATTTCCGTTTTCCGTATATTAGGCTGTGAACCCGGTGGCGGCCAGCCGTGATTTGGAGTTATTGGCCGCTGTTGCAACGCCCCCCTTGGTCGTCGCGGGATATCCTTGTAGCCGGCTCTTGGGAGCTGCTGGGTGATTTTCCGTCGAAAACCACCCAACCCGCAGAGCGACACCGTGAGCAATCAGTAGCCCAAGCCGGGTTTTTGCACTGTGCAGCGGGTGATTAATGATGCCCTCCGCCACGGCTCGCAATTCCTGATCGAGGCTTCTAAGGAGACCCGAGGGCCCTGGGCTTCCTCCGCCGTCTTCAGGCGGCCACGACATCCTTGTGCTCGACCTCCCATCCCTTGCAGGCCAGCAGAATGGTTCGCGGCACTTCCTGCTCACCACTTGCGTAGTACGCGACCTGCCGGCGGGAGATGCCGAGCGCCTCGGCCGCTTCACTCAGGCTCAATCCGTGGCGCCAGCGCCAGCGAATGAAGGCCACCGTGTCCGCGCGGCCGCTCTGTTCGAGCGCCATCTCATAGAGCCGGTCCGCGCCCATATCGATCTCGCCTGGCCATACCAGGCTGTGACCCCCTTCGCCGACGTCCACGCGCACGAACGCTGCGTGTTCGCGCAGGGGACGCAGCCCCTTGAACTGGTGCACGAACTCGCGCAGGTCCACCGTGAACGTCTTGCCGTTCGCGAAGCTCACACGCAGCACGTAGTGGTCCACGGGCTTCACGCCCGCAATGCGGATCGGATGACCTTCGCTCATGATTCCTCCTCGGAATACTGCCGCCAACGTGCCCACAGCTCGGCTCGATTGGCCGCCGCCCAGTCCAGCGCCTCTTCGGTGTCTCTGGAATCGGCATCGCCGGCCCGAAGCACCAGCGTCTCGATCAGGTACGCGGCGCGCTCATCGCTGCGCGTGATGATGTGGAAATGCGGCGGCGCATGGTCGCCGAAGTACATCTCGATCCGGCAGCGATTGAAGCGCCTTACCGTTGGCATGCAGCATTATACTGCTAGTGCAATGAGTGCACTAGTGCAATCACTGCATCGTCGCCTTGAGGGCCATGGAGAGGGTTCCTGACCCAGTCGGCCCCCTGGCGACCTGCACGCGAGGCAGCGTCAAGCCACCAGAGACCCCGGAGCCGGCCATGTAGCTAGGTCCGTAGCTGACGGACCAAAAGTCTATAGAAACCGCCAAATAATCAAATTGTTATGGTGGGATGAGGCGAGCAGGTGTAGAACGCAGAGTAGCACCCAGGGGCATAGCGCTTTTTGGCCGCAGAAGGCCACGTCCATCCAAGCCCGCATGTGCGCTAGGCGATCACCCCTTCCCCGCAAAGATCCGTATATCTCTTGCGGTTGACCGGCGGTGTCCGTCTGGAATTGCTCGCCTGTCGGCGCGCCAGTTCGATCCTGCAACGTCAGTGTGCCAGCCATTGCGCAACCGGCCGGTTCAGGAATTCCTCGACCGCGATGCCATCGCCGCCGACAAGCAATGTACGTTTCACCTTAAATTCCGCCGCAAAGGCCGCCGTCCCGGGATGGGCCTGCGGCGCTCGGCCGCTCTTCACTTCAATGGCGGTCAGCGTGGAGTGGGCCTTGGCGACGAAGTCGACTTCCTGACCCCGCTCGCGCCAGTAGAAAACCTCGCACTCACCAGCAGCCGCGGCATTTGTCAGATGCGCGCCGACCGCTGACTCGATGAGCCGCCCGCGAAATTCACGATCCGATCGCGCCTCTTGCGGGCTGACCGCGGCAATCACAGTCATCAGTGCGGTATTCAGCACCTGCAGCTTCGGACTCGACCCGCGGCGGCGCGCCACATCGCCGGCGTACTTCTGCAGGCCACAGACCATACCCGCGCCGGCCAGCAGATCGAGGTAGTGCGCCAGGGTCGTCGTATTGCCCGCGTCCTGCAGCTGTCCCAGCATCTTCGTGTACGAGAGGATCTGTCCGGAATAGCGGCACGCCAGCTCGAACAAGCGGCGCAGCAACGCGGGCTTGTCCACACGGGTCAGCACCAGCACGTCGCGCGCAATGGAAGTTTCGATGAGACTGTCCGCGATGTAACGGGACCAGCGGACGGGATCGCGGATCAGCGGCGCCGCGCCTGGATATCCGCCGAAATACAGGTACTCCTCCAGCGTGAAGTCGAAGGCTTCGCGCATTTCGGCATACGACCAGTGCGGCAGCCTCAGGGTCTCGAAGCGGCCCGCGAGGCTCTCCGTCAGGCCCTGGGCCATCAGCAGCGGAGCGGAGCCGAGCAGGACCACCTTGAGCGGTCGCTTCTTTCGCGTGTCCTCGTCCCAGAGGCGTTTGACCGTTTCCGACCAGGATGGGATTTTCTGGATTTCATCGAGTACGAGTACGGGACCAGCTTCGCCTGACGCTTCCAGCCGCGCGGCCTCCCATTGCTGGCTGATCCAGTCCGCACTGCGCAGCGTTGGCTCGTCGGCACTGGCATAGCGCACCGGCAGGCTGAGTTCATCGGTGACCTGCTGGACCAGGGTCGACTTGCCCACCTGGCGCGGGCCTGTGACGACCTGCAGGAAGCGGCGCGGCTCGGCAAGCCGCGCCGCCAGCTCGGTGGCCTGGGGGCGCCGGAACTCGCGCTTCCTTTTACTCACTTCATTGAGTATTTTTACTCAATGCCTTGAGCTACGCAACCGACGGCGAAGCGGTCGGCGCCGTAGTGGGTTCGCAGTTCAATTCAAAGCCCGTCGGCTGCGGCCCTCGAGCGCACGTTGCCGCGGAAAATCCCCTGGCCGCGACGCGCATCGCCGAGGGTGGTCCGTTCCGTCGGCGGGATGGCCACCTCGACCCGCCACCCCCACTCCTCGACCTCCCTCAGATCGCCGCCTTGCAGACCATTGCCCTCGGGGTTCAGCGGTGCGTATTTGCTCGCCAGATCCGACCGCAGGCGCCTCATGTGATCCTTCGGAAGGATGGCGTTGGCCAGCGGCTGCCAGCGCACGTCCACGCTCCACCCGATCTGACTCCAGTGGGCTGCGGCCATGCCGAATTCCTCAGGCTGCGGGCTCTCCCGGCAGTAGCCACTGACGATGCCGAGCGCCGCAATGCGCGTATCGCAGAACGAGAACTCGAGGTCGCCGGGCGAAACTTCGCGCATGAACTCGTAGAAGGGATTGCGACGACCGATCTTGTTTCGCTTCGGTGACCAGAGATAACCGCCGTCGATCTCCTGACGGAACGTCTGGTTCTGGTTGACCCACCCGGAGTGCACGCGCGGCCGCCTTGACCTTCTCAAGGGTGCGCAGTGTACCTGCGGCATTGCGCAAGAAAACTCTCTCCAGTTGCCGCCACGGCCCGCTGCGAGAGCCTCCACTTTGTGCTTGCGGCCTCTGAGCAGCACAGCCGGGAGGCCGTACAATGCCGAGGAACGCGCTCAAGCCCCCGAGCCGCGCGCGTCGCTACGGAGAGGTTCCGATGCCACTGTCCTCATTCCAGTACTTTCCCCTCACTCTGCCGTTCGTACTGATCCTTGCCGGCGCGCTGGTCGTGATGGCCGTGCTCGTGGCCTTACGCCTGCTGCGCTATGCGTCCGAGTCGATGCAGATCAGCGAGTTGGCGCTGCTCGTGATCCTCGGCCTCTCATTGATCGGCAGTTACATCAACATTCCGGTGGCCTACCTGCCCGCGCACCCTGTCATCTCGGCCGATGAGATCCGTTTCTTCGGCATGACTTACGTCATCCCCGTGGTGCGCCAGACGCGCGCCACCGTGTTGGCGGTGAACCTCGGCGGGGCCGTGATCCCGGTGATGCTCTCACTGTACCTGGTGGTGAAACACGAGCTGTACGTGCTCGGCGCGATCGCCACCGCGTGCGTCGCGGCGGTGTGCCATTTCCTGGCGCGGCCGGTTCCGGGCTTCGGCATCGCCTTGCCGATCTTCGTGCCGGCGAGCGCAACGGCCATCATCGCCCTCGCCCTGACCCGCCGCCGCGCCGCGCCGCTCGCCTACATCAGCGGCAGCTGCGGGGTGCTGATCGGTGCGGATCTGATGAACCTCGGCACGGTGCGCGCCCTCGGCACACCGGTGGCATCGATCGGCGGTGCGGGTACGTTCGACGGCATCTACCTCACGGGCTTGCTCGCACTGCTGTACGCCGGACTGTCCCGCTACCTCACGAAGTGAGGTGCGCTCAGCCCTGCCCCGGATGCGGCGGCCGGCGAGGCTTGTGGCGGCGCCGCGGCAGCGCGCCCGGCGGCAGGGTGTGGTAGCGCTTGTACGCCGGCAGGCTCTTGAACAGGTTGTCCGGTGAAGGCCCGCGCTGCCGGCTGGCACAGGTGACGCTCGACATCTGCGCCTGCTGCTCGAGCCACGAGGCGTCGATCGGGGGCGGACCGGAGACCACGTAACAATTGCCGCTGCCCCGAGCCACGTGCTCGCCCGTCGCGGTCCGGTAGGACTCCGGTCCCTGCGAGTGAATGCCGGAGGCCTTCGAGTACAGCCCGCGGCGGCTGTGAGCGCCTGCGGGGAAGCCGATCACGACCTGGTGCGGACGGGGGCGCAGCACGGCCTGCACGGCCTCTCGAGCCGATTGGGCCCAGTTGACCGGCGGCGGGATGCGGATGGGGTGCTGCATGGCCGGCAGCAACGTGATCGGCGCGGTGATCGGTGCCCGGTTGAGGACGGCGCGGTGCAGCCTCGCCGGCGCGAAGTGCACGGCTCGGGGCCGTGCCGGCAGCAGGATCACGGCGCTGACGGGCACCGCATTCGCGACCGGACGCCGCACGGTGTCCGAGACCAGGATCAGCAGCGCGATGATCAGCGCATGGGCGGCCAGGACCGCCGCAAAGAGCAGGCTCCGTCTGGCATTGCGCGCGCGCTGCGCCTGCACTGCTCCCCCTTAGTCGGCCTCAGCGGTCCTTCGGGTGAGACAGCGGCGGCGCGGCCCGGTTCCTGCAGCCCCCGGGCACAGGGTGCGAGACGGCCGGCGCGGCAGTGCAAGCGGCCCGCACGGCCGCACCGGCGCCCCTCAGGACGCGGGCGCGGATTACTTGGCAGCAGCGGCGCCCGCGGCGCCGTACTTCTTGCGGAACTTGTCCACGCGGCCGGCCGTGTCGACGATCTTCTGCTTGCCGGTGTAGAACGGATGGCAGCTCGAGCACACTTCCACCTGCAGGTCGTGGCCCAGCGTGGAACCCGTCTTGAACGAGTTGCCGCAGGAGCAGGTGACCGTGATCTCTTTGTACTCGGGATGAATGGCGGCTTTCATAGTACGGTGACTCGAATCGGCGGTCGGCGCCGGCGGCGGGACGCGGCCGGCGATGGCCTTCGTTGCAATAAAAGGGCGCGGAGTGTACCCGGCGCAACGGATTCTCTCAAGCGCTCCGGCGGGCGCGAACGAGGGAGACCCGGCTCATCCGCATTATCCACAAAAGCTGTGGATAACTCTGTGGACGACGCAGGTCCACCCCGCGCAATTGCGCGGCTACATTGCGGTTTTGTTGCAGTGATGAAAAAATGACCAGGGCGTTTCTGCCATATTCATCAATAACTTACAGCAACATCGTTGAGCGACTTAGCCGGTATGAGAGCTAATTCACTCATTTGCCGACACCGGCCCCAACCCTGTGAATAAGGCCTGCCGTCAAGGGGTCCCGATGACCCAAAAGCATTGACAATTCCGTTCAGCCCACACTTTCCGGGTTTTCCGGCAGAAAGCCCAACAGCAGCTCGTTGAGAAACCGCCACCCGAGTCCGCTGGCCCGCACGCGCGATCCGTCGCGCTCGATCAGGCCGCGCCCGATGAGCGCCTCGAGCGGCCCGGCCGCCACCGCCCACTCGAGCCCGGTCCGGCGGCAGAACAGTGCAGGTTCGAACCCCGCGCGCAACCGCAGGGCATTGAGCATGAACTCGAAGGGCAGCTGCTCGGCCGGCACGGCGCGCCTCCCGGCCGCCCCCTGCGCCGCACTGGCGAGGTAGCGGCGCGGCTCGCGCGCCTGGGCACTGCGCAGCACTTCGCCGGATTCGGCCCGGGTGAGCTTGCCGTGCGCACCGGCGCCGATCCCCAGGTAATCCCCGAACTGCCAGTAATTGAGATTGTGGCGGCACTGGCGCCCCGCCTGGGCGTAGGCGGAGACCTCGTATTGCGCGAAACCGCCGGCCTCGAGCCGCTCGCGGCAGGCAGCGAGCATCCGCTCGATCGGCTCCTCCTCGGGCAGCGGCGGCGGGCGGGCCGCGAACGGCGTGCCGGCCTCGAGGGTCAGCTGGTAATGCGAGAGGTGCGCCGGGGCGAGGGCGAGCGCCGCCTCGAGGTCCCCGAGCGCACCGGCCACGTCCTGACCCGGCAGTCCGTACATCAGATCGAGATTGAAGTTCTCGAGCCCCGCGGCATGCAGCTCCTGCGCGGCGCGACGGGTGTCCTCGGGGGAGTGGATGCGCCCGAGCGCCTGAAGCTGCGGTGCCGAGAAGCTCTGCGCCCCGAGCGAGACGCGAGTGACGCCCGCGGCGCGGTACTCGGCGAAGCGCCCACGCTCGATGGTGCCGGGGTTCGCCTCCAGCGTGACCTCGAGTCGCTCAGCGAGCCGCAGCCGCGCACGCAGCGCCTTGAGCAGCTCGCCGATGGCGCGCGGGGAGAACAGGCTCGGGGTGCCGCCACCGAGGAAGACGCTGATGACCTCGCGCTCACCGGCATCGCGCGCCTGCGCGTCCAGATCGGCACACAGCGCCGCGAGGTACGCCGCCTCATCGAGCTCCCCGCGCAGGGTGTACGAGTTGAAATCGCAGTACGGGCATTTGCGCACGCACCACGGGAAGTGCACGTACACGGCGAGCGGCGGATTCTCGAGCACGGTCATGGGGCGGGAAGCAGGACGGGCAAGCGCTCACGATGCCACATTTTTTGCGCGTCCGCCCGGCACCTGCGGGCTCGCGGGCACGCTGGCGGGCTCATGCTACCGGCTGGTAAACTCGGCTCGGCACTTGTACCTTGATTCGGGGCGCGGACCGTGTAAACCTGCCGCCTCGTTCCCCCCGACGCTCGAGACACCCCCGCTTGGGCGCCGACCGCTCAACAATGGAAGCGTCCACCGAATGACCCAGAACACATTCGAGCTCGTCGATCGAGCCACTGATCGCAAGCTGAGCCTGCCGGTTCGTCCGGGCAGCATAGGTCCGTCCGTCGTTGACATCGCCAAGCTCAACAAAGAGCTCGGGGTGTTCACCTACGATCCGGGCTTTGGCATGACCGCCGCGACGGAAAGCCGCGTCACGTACATCGACGGCGATGCCGGCGTTCTGCTGTATCGCGGCTATCCGGTCGAACAGCTCGCCGAGAAGAGCAGCTTCATGGAAGTGGCCTACCTGCTGCTGCACAGTGAGCTGCCCACGCGTAAACAGCTCGACGAATTCATCGGCAGCATCCGTCATCACACGATGATCAACGAGTCGCTGCTGCGCTTCTTCCACGGCTTCCACTACGACGCGCACCCGATGGCCATGGTGTCCGCGGTCATCGCCTCGATGTCCGCCTTCTACCACGACACGATGGACATCTATAACCCGCGCCACCGGGAGATCTTCGCGCACCGCATCATCGCCAAGATCCCAACCATCGCGGCGGCCGCGCACAAGCACTCTCTCGGGCAGCCGCACGTCTACCCGCGCAACGACCTCGACT